>NZ_JBHWJQ010000023.1:0-3440 GCF_042731435.1 Streptomyces sp. NPDC059861
GGCGGCGGCCTGATCGGCCGCCGCACATCCAAACGGCCGGTCCCCCAGGGCGCACCGGCCTTTCCCGGTGGGCGATACTGGGTTCGAACCAGTGACCTCTTCGGTGTGAACGAAGCGCTCTCCCACTGAGCTAATCGCCCGGGAACGCACTGAACAATACAGGTGCCCCCGGGTTTCCTTCAAACCGCTTGGGGATCGCGGCCCAGGTAAGCCAACAGGCCTCGCCGTCCGGCCCGCATCATCAGCCAGTGGTTGACGCGGAACACGGGCCGACCCGGCACGGCCAGCCGGCGCAGCAGGGACTTGTTCACCTCCACGACCTGGTCGTAGCG
Organism: Streptomyces sp. NPDC059861; assembly: GCF_042731435.1. Taxonomy (NCBI): domain Bacteria; kingdom Bacillati; phylum Actinomycetota; class Actinomycetes; order Kitasatosporales; family Streptomycetaceae; genus Streptomyces; species Streptomyces sp. NPDC059861. Next base: position 333 of record NZ_JBHWJQ010000023.1, read on the forward strand.
GGCGAGGCACCCGCTCCCCGTGGGGGTGACCGTCCAGCGTGCCCAGCCCTCGATGTCACCGGTCACCGCGATCTCCAGCACCCCGGCCCCGGGATCCCGGCGCTCCTCGCGCGCGGTGAAGGTCATGTCGTACGGGAGCAGCGAGCGGATCCGAATCACACCGGTGGTGCCGTCGGTCCGCTGGACCTCACGCACCTGCCGCCACCAGCGCGGGTACTCCTCGGGCCGCTCCAGCACGGCGTACACGGTGGCGGGCGGTGCGGGCAGGGGCCACAGGCTGCGGAAGCGGTAGTGGGTCCAGTCCATGCGCCCGAGTCTGCCCCGACGGGGAGGTTGGCGTCCGGCGTCCGAGTAGGTTCTGAGTACGGGTACTCATGGCGTACGAGGTGGCCTGGACCACACTCCTGAACAAGCGCCGCCGCCCGTGCGGCGGCGCTGTTCGCACGCTTCCCTACGAGGACGGGGGCATCCTGTCGCCGAGCAGCGCCAGGTTCTCGATGGCGGCGAGCCCGTACAGCGCGGTGTCGTTGGCCGACACCCGGGCCGCCTCGCCGCGCGTGGCGAGCTTCTCGTCGCCGGTCTGCACGGCGGCGTAGGCGTCGAGCCGCGAGTGCCCCTGCGGTTGTACGCGTCCGGCCACCACTCCGTCAGATCGGCCTGGCCGAAGACGAGTCCGGCCTCGGCGAAGAACGCCTTGCCGTGCTGCCGCAGACAGAGGTCGTAGAGGTACATGATGCCGAAGTAGCCACGTCGGCCTTTTCAAAGGCCTTCTCGTCTATGACAAGTGACATCGTGTTGGGTCCGACGGGAACGCCTAGAAGCTTTCCGTCCACCTCGCCGGCCTCGTCCACACCGGCCCGGAAGTTGTCCATGCCCAGATTCCCGGGGCCGACCTGGGACTTGAGGTCGAGAAGGACGCCTCGCTTGTCGTACTTCCGGAGAAACGCGACGGAGTTCTGGAAGACGTCGGGCGGATTTCCACCGGCGGCCTGGGTCTGGAACTTCTCCCAAAAGGCGACGTAATCCTGGAAGTCGGTCTCCACCTCGACCTTCGGATATTTCTTCTCGAAGAGCGCGATGGCCCGGTTGATGCGCTTGGTCCGCTCCTCCGCGCCCCACCAGGCGTAACGGATCGTCACCGTCCCGTCGCCGGACCCGCCGCAGCCGGCGGCCGTCAGCCCCAGAGTCGCCGGCGACACACCGGCCGCCTTGAGTCCCGTCCGCCGCTCCGTGTTCCCGCCGCCGTGCATCGCAGGACCTACCCCAGCCGCTCATGAATCGTTTCACGTAAGCGCTTGCTGGCACGAGCTGCGGAGGGGTCGGGAGTGCGTCATTGACGCGGGCAGGATTTTCTCGGGGCGCGGGGTACTGACCGGTGCGGACCGATGGGGGGCCGACGTCGGTCGCGGCCGTCGGCGCACGGACGGGCCGTGTGGCACCGCAGTCCTCGATGGCCGGGAAGTGCGGACACTCACAGTGACGACAGCGGGCGTGACACGACAACGGCCCACCTGCTGTCTCGCAGATGGGCCGTGTTCCGGGTGGGCGATACTGGGTTCGAACCAGTGACCTCTTCGGTGTGAACGAAGCGCTCTCCCACTGAGCTAATCGCCCGGGCGCAGGAAGTACATTACCCCATGTCAGGGGGTGCGGGTGACCACGCCGGACCACCCCCGCGCCCCGCGCCGTGGATCACTGGTCCTTGATCTTCCACGGCATCATGAAGCCGAACTTCCAGACGTAGAACCCGACGATCGCGGCCACGATCACGCAGCCGATCGACGTCAGAATGATGTTGCGCCGGCGCACCTTGGGGTCGAGAGCACGCTGTGCGGCCTCGGTGACCTTGCGTTTCGTCCACCGCAGCACCAGCTGGGCCCAGACGAACTCGGTCGCCCAGATCGCCATGCCGCCGAAGATGATCACCCAGCCCGGGCCGGGCAACGGCAGCAGGACGATGCCGGTGCCCACCACCGCGAGACCGACGAGGAAGACGCCCACCTGCCAGCTCACATGCAGCAGGCGCCGCGCCTTGATGAATTCCGGCGCGCGCGAACCCAGGGCACGCTCGCCCCGCGCTTCACGCGTCCCCGACTCGTCCGTCGCCACGGCAACCTCGCCAGGATTGCTACTCCCCGTATTCATACGGCCAAACCCTACCCGAACGATTCCGGTCACCGGAATGGGCGTATCGGACGAAGTCGTTCTCGGCCGGAAGAGTTACGTAAACACACGCAAAACCCTCAGAGGGGTTTACAACGGCACCGTAGGTGGCATGTCGATTTCGCCGACGTGCGAATCCCCGAGCGCACACTGAGCGAAAGGCCCTGGCGCTTATGAACACCACGGTCAGCTGCGAGCTGCACCTGCGCCTCGTTGTGTCGAGCGAGTCCTCCCTGCCTGTCCCCGCAGGCCTGCGGTACGACACGGCCGACCCCTACGCCGTGCACGCCACCTTCCACACCGGAGCCGAGGAAACCGTCGAGTGGGTGTTCGCCCGCGACCTCCTCGCCGAAGGGCTTCACCGGCCCACAGGAACCGGCGACGTCCGTGTCTGGCCGTCGCGCAGTCACGGTCAGGGCGTCGTCTGCATCGCCCTCAGCTCCCCCGAGGGGGAAGCTCTGCTCGAGGCCCCGGCGCGGGCCCTGGAGTCCTTCCTGAAGCGAACCGACGCCGCCGTGCCGCCCGGCACGGAGCACCGGCACTTCGATCTTGACCAGGAGCTCTCGCACATCCTGGCGGAGAGCTAGGGCGAGACCACCACCAAGCCGCCCGGCCGTCCACTCGGGGAGACGGCTCGGGCCTGTCCGGCGGATCAGGTCGGAGCGAGCCGACGGCACTGATCGGCCACCGTGAAGCGTGCCAGGGCCCGCCTCCGGCAGGATCCTCCGGGCAGGCCCTCACGCGCCAGGACAACCGCATACGGCAACACCGGCGCTGCCACCGCGCGTTTCCGCGGGGGCGGCGCCGGTCTGCGTGGAACCGGGTCTTCGGAAGCAAGAAAGCGGCGTGTCTGCGCAGCGCCGTACGGGGACGAGGATCGACGGTGGTGGGCTTGCGGGGCGTGGAGCACAGATGGGTCTGCGGAGCATGGGGGGTGCACGGCCT
>NZ_JBHWJQ010000023.1:3538-120541 GCF_042731435.1 Streptomyces sp. NPDC059861
CGCAGGCCGGTGGGGCCTGCGGAGCATGGGGGTGCACGGCCGCAGGCCGGTGGGGCCTGCGGAGCATGGGGGTGCACGGCCGCAGGCCGGTGGGGCCTGCGGAGCATGGGGGTGCACGGCCGCAGGCCGGTGGGGCAGGTGAGGCAGGAAGAGCCGCTGGGGCAGGTGGGGCAGGGAACCCCTGGGGCAGGTGGGGCAGGAAGAGCCGCTGGGGCGGGGGGAATCCAGAGCCGTCAGGACTTTTGCGCGGCCTGCGCGGCAGCGGGGGACGCGATTCGGGGCTCCAGGGCTCTCGGGGAACCGGGGCGCGTCCGGCGGCGTTCTAGGGGCAAGGGCGGGCCGGGTGTCACCGGAGGCGGTGGGGCGGTGGCGAGGAGCCACTACCATCGGCCAGCATCGGCGGGCGCCCGCCCGACCATCAGGCCAGGGAGCGAAACGTGCTGATCACCCACGACACCCGGTGCGCGCTCGACACCGTGGTCGATCTGGTGAACACCGCACCGGAGGACGAGTCCACGCCGGACGGGCTGCCGGACCTCGCGGCTCTCACGGATTTCGTGCAGAACCACGAGATCAGCGATGTCGGGGTGCTCTCGGAGTTCGACCTCACGGCGGTGCGCAAGATCCGTGGCCGGTTCGCCGGGATCTTCGCGGCCCCGGACGGCCGGGCCGCGGCCGGGATGATCAACGAGTTGATCGCCGCCGCCGGTACCACGCCCCGTCTCACGGACCACGACGGCTACGACTGGCATGTGCACTACTTCGCGCCCGGCGCCTCCGTCGCCGACCACCTGGCCGCCGACTGCGGGATGGCGCTGGCCTTCTTCGTGGTCGCGGGCGAGCAGGAGCGGCTGCGGCGCTGCGAGGCGCCCGACTGCCGACGCGCCTTCGTCGACCTCTCCCGCAACCGCTCGCGGCGTTACTGCGACAGCCGCACCTGCGGCAACCGTCTGCATGTGGCCGCCTACCGGGCGCGCCGCAAGGAGGCGACGGGCTGACGCCCGCCCGGGATCACGGCTGCCGCCGAGCCGATCGGTGGGACGTCGATGCCGACGCGGTTCCCGGCGGGTGGCGCCGGGGACCGCGCGTACGGCTCACAGCAGGAACAGATCGTGCAACGCAGCCATGAGCAGCAGACACCCGATCACCGCAAGGAAGATCATCAGCGGTGGCTGGGAAAGGGCGAAGAGGCACCCGCGCGGCTCGTCCTTCGGCGGCGCGGCATCGCTCTGTGTCGTGTCCAGCATCTCGCGGCGATGATGACGCAGGTGGCGGCCAGAACGCGATCAAGACGCACGAACATGCGGGAGTTCGCCGAAATCCGTGATGACCTGCACGTCTGTGGTGCGAGCCGGACAGCTTCCGATCATCCGGAGCGTTGGGTCGTTTCAGACGGTCGCGGCAGGATTCAGATGCCGTGCTTCTTGAGGATGGCCTCGATGTCGCTGAAGTCGTCCGTGGCGCCCGCACGGGGCGCGGCCTGCGGCTCGGTGCGAGGCTTGGCGGCCGGGCGGGCCGCCGGGCCGAGGGAGGGCGCCGAGGCCTGCGGGGCCACCGGGCCGTGCTGGGCCGCCCCGGCCACCGCGCGCCCCTTGCGGCCGCGTCGCCGCTCCACCGCCCGCATGGAGAGGAACAGCAGCCAGGCACCGCCGAGCACACCGAAGCCCGCCCAGGCCACCGGGCTGAACGCGGTGTCCGCGGCCCACTCCACGACACCGGTCATGACCAGGCCGAGCGGGACCAGCGCATAGGCGGCGATACGGGCGGCCGTGAGGAAACGCCTGCGGAACGCCGACACCGCCGCGATGCCCAGGCCGGCCGCGGCGACGGCGGAACACACGGTCTCGGCAATCATCCGGTCCTCCAGGCAGCCTCGGGCGGGCGGTGCGCGTCGCCTCCTCCATCCTGCACCCGCCGAACCCCGCCAGGCCATGCTTCGCCCGGACATCAGGGACATCTCCGGGTCGGTTCCTCCGCAGGTGCAGGTGGGGCGTACGACTCGGGGGCGGGACGGGCGCGCGGCGCGGGGCAGCGTCGGAGGCGGGACCGGCCCGTTCCAGGTCAGCCGCCCGGCCGGGAGCCCGGGAGCCGATTGGGAACGGCGCGCCGGTGCTGGGAGACTGGCGGCATGAACGACTCCTCCCCCGACCGCCCGGCGCCCGTCCTCGACGTCTGGTGCGAACTTCAGTGCCCGGACTGCCGCAGCGCGCTGGACGATCTCCGCGCCCTGCGCGCCCGTTACGGCGACCGGCTCGAACTGCGGCTGCGGCACTTCCCGCTGGAGAAGCACAAGCACTCCTTCGCCGCCGCGCAGGCCGCCGAGGAGGCCGCCGAGCAGGGGCAGGGGTGGCCCTACGTCGAAGCGGTGCTGGCGCGGGTCGAGGAGCTGGACCGCAAGGGGGAGACCTTCCTGGTCGAGGTGGCGCGGCAACTCGGCCTGGACGCCGAGGAGTTCGACACCGCGCTGATCGACGGTCGGCACATCCTGATCGTGGACGCCGACCAGGCCGAGGGCAAGGCGATCGGCGTGACCGGCACGCCGACGTACGTCATCGACGGCCGGCGGCTCGACGGCGGCAAGAGCCAGGAGGGGCTGCGCGAGCGCGTCGAGGAGATCGCGGACCGGCTGCTCGCCGGGCAGGACTGACGGCCGGGTCACTCAGAGCAGGTTCTTGTAGAGGGTGTGGCGCGTCGTCGTGTAGCCGAGGGACTCGTAGAGCCGCTCGGCGGGGGTGTTCCCGGCGAAGACGTTGAGGCCGAGGAGGCGCCGGCCGGCCGCGATCGTCTGCCGCTCGGCGAGCAGCATGAGCGTACGGCCGTGCCCTCGTCCTCGATGTGCCGCGTCGGCCTCGACGTCGTAGACGTAGGCCTTGTCGTCCTGGAGCGCCACCCACAGGGTGCCCACCCGCGTGCCGTCCTGTTCCAGGACGCTGAACTGCATGTCCGCCGTGGCCACCCCGTCCGGCAGGAGCCGCTCGTGGTCGCCCTGCGCCTTGGCGTACGCCTCGGCCTTCGGCACCCCCCGCTCGATCCAGGTACGCGCGTACCGTTGCGACTCGTGCTCCAGCCAGATGGCGAAGTCGGCCTCCGTCATGGACCGGGCGTGGCTGCCGGCGGGCAGATCGGGCGGGGTGTCGCCGAGATGCTTCTCCATGCCGCGGTTGCGCGGGACGTAACCGAGTGCCGTCAGGAGCCGCAGCGCCGCCTCGGCGCCGCCGGGGGCGGACGCCTCGATCTGGCGGCAGCCCCAGCCGCGCGCCACCTCCTCCGCGGCGAGGGCGGCGACCGTGCCACGTCCGCGGCGGCGGTCCGGTTCTTCGATGCGCAGGTCGAGGATCCGCGCCACCGAGTCGCCGAAGGCGGGTGACGTGCCGAGATGTACCGCGCCGACGGGACGGCTGTTCACGCACACCTGGTAGTGGCGGGAGCGCGTCCCGTCGGCCGCGCGCTGAAGCGGCTCGGTCGGCCGCAGGGTGGTGGTCATCAGGGCTGTTCTACCCGGTCCTGACCCCCGAGTCCGCCGAATATCCCAGCGTTCTACGGATCGAGGTCGTTGCCCGCCCGCTCGTCGAAGATCCGCATGGCCTTCGCCGTCACCGGGCCCGCTGCGCCCGGCAGTTCGCGGCCGTCGACACGATGGACGGCCTGGACGTCGCGCAGGGTGGACGTCAGGAAGACCTCGTCGGCCCGCTCCAGCACGTCCAGCGGCAGGTCGGTCTCCGTCGCGCCGGTCCACTCGGCGCAGAGCGCGCGGGTGATGCCCGCGAGGCAGCCGGAGGCGATCGGCGGGGTGTGGATCTCGCCGTCGAGGACGACGAATACGTTCGAGCCGGTGCCCTCGCAGAGCCGACCGACGGTGTTGGCGAACAGCGCCTCGGATGCGCCCTGTTCGTGCGCGCGGGCCAGGGCGACGACGTTCTCGGCGTACGAGGTGGTCTTCAGTCCGGTGAGGGCGCCACGCTCGTTGCGGGTGAAGGGGACCGTGATCACGGCGGTGGAGTCCGGGCGGCGCCGGGTCTCGCCGAGGGCGACGACCAGGGTCGGGCCGTGCTCACCGCGGTCGGAGCCGAGCGGGCCGTGGCCGCCGGTGTAGGTGAGGCGCAGCCGGCCCAGCGGCATGGGGTTGGCGTCCAGCACGGCGGCGCAGGCGCGGCGGACCTCGTCGAGATCGGGGTCCGGCAGGCCCAGGCCGCGGGCCGAGCGGGTCAGCCGGTCGAGGTGGCGGGTGAGGGCGAACGGCGCGCCGTCGACCGCCTTGATGGTCTCGAAGACGCCGTCGCCCACGGTCAGCCCGTGGTCGAAGACGGAGACACGGGCGGATTCGGCTTCCTGGAGCCCGCCGTCGAGCCAGATCTTCACTGGTCCCCACCTCACATTTCCGTGCCGGGGACCTGGCTGCGGCCGGGCGTCCGGGGGGCGCCCCCGGACGGACACAGCACGATCACAGTCCCTCTCCACTCACCTCGTACGCCCCCGACGCTACCGCGAGCAGCCGGGATGCCTTCAGTTCGGTCTCCCGCCACTCACCCTCGGGGTCCGATCCCCAGGTGATCCCCGCGCCGGTCCCGAAACGCAGCAGGCCCTCGGCACGGTCGAACCAGAAGGTGCGGATGCCGACGGCCAGCTCACCGGTCCCCCGGTCGGCGTCGACCCAGCCGATGCCCCCGCAGTACGGTCCCCGGGGAGCGGTCTCCAGCGCGTCGATGATCCGCAGGGCGCTCGACTTGGGCGCGCCGGTGACCGAGCCGGGCGGGAAGGCGGCGGCGAGCAGCTCCGGCCAGCCCGCGCCGTCGCGAAGTTCACCCCGCACGGTGGACACGAGGTGGACCAGCCCGGGATGCTTCTCCAGCGCGCACAGATCGGGGACGGTCACCGTGCCGGACGCGCAGACGCGGCCGAGGTCGTTGCGGACCAGGTCCACGATCATCACGTTCTCGGCGTAGTCCTTCTCCAGCAGGTCCGCCTCGGTGCGGCCGGTGCCCTTGATCGGACCCGACTCGACGACTCGCCCCGCGCGGCGCAGGAAGAGTTCGGGGGACGCGGTCGCTATCTCCACTCCGTGCGCGGGCAGGCGGATCGTTCCGGCATAGGGGGCCGGGTTGCCGCGGGCCAGCAGCGCGGTGAGGGCGTCGGGGTCGGCGTCCCGGGCGATGGGCGCCGACAGGACGCGGCAGAGGTTCGCCTGGTAGACCTCGCCGGCCGCGATGTGCCGCCGTATCCGGCGCACTCCCGCCGTGTACGAGGCGCGGTCGAGGGACGAGGTCCAGTCGCCGACGGCCGGGCCGCGCCACGCGTCCGGGGCAGGTGAGGGCACCGGCTCCTCCCTCACGTCCGCGAAGCGCGCGCAGGTCAGACGGCCCTCGAAGTCGGCGGCGACGGCCCAGAAACCGGTGGAGTCGAGGGCCGTGGGGTCGCTGGTGACGTCGAGGAGTCCGCCGGCGACGCGGTCGCCGAAGCGGGCGAGAGGTGGGAGGTCGAGCACGTTGTCGAGTCTATGGCGGGTGTCTCGCGAGTGGCCCGGCCGTGTCCTTCCGGACGGTCCGGCCTCGCGTGTGACCAGGCACAGCGCAGCACGCTGCACAAACGCGTTTTTGTACTGGCCCCGGAATCCGCTAGAGTTCAACACGTCGCCGGGACGCGTGAGCCGACCGAAACGACAGGCGGACGTAGCTCAGTTGGTAGAGCGCAACCTTGCCAAGGTTGAGGTCGCGAGTTCGAACCTCGTCGTCCGCTCGCAGGAAGAGGGGATTTTCCCGGTCCCCTACACTCCTGGTGGAGTGGCCGAGAGGCGAGGCAACGGCCTGCAAAGCCGTCTACACGGGTTCAAATCCCGTCTCCACCTCCAAGGACGATTAGCTCAGCGGGAGAGCGCTTCCCTGACACGGAAGAGGTCACTGGTTCAATCCCAGTATCGTCCACTGGATCTTCTCGAAGGTCCCTACCCGCGCGATTAGCTCAGCGGGAGAGCGCTTCCCTGACACGGAAGAGGTCACTGGTTCAATCCCAGTATCGCGCACGCAGTGCCCATGATCGGCTCCCCGGAGTCACGACCATGGTCCCGAGGACGATTAGCTCAGCGGGAGAGCGCTTCCCTGACACGGAAGAGGTCACTGGTTCAATCCCAGTATCGTCCACATACCGAAGCCCCCGGCCGTCTCGCACGGCCGGGGGCTTCGTCGTGGTGCGCTCCGCTCAGCTGGAGAAGAGCATGCGGCCGAAGCCCTTGTTGCCGTGGTGGCCGTGGTGGCCGCCGTGGTGCCCACCGTGCGGGGCGCCCCAGGCGGGGGCGGGCGGGGCCGGGTAGGCCTGTCCGGCGGGCGGGGGCGGCGGAGCCGGCTGGGACCACTGGGATTCCAGACGGGTCAGGGCCTCCAGCTCGCCGTAGTCCAGGAAGATTCCGCGGCAGCCCGAGCACTGCTCGATCTGGACGCCGTTGCGGTTGTACGTGTGCATGGGCGCATGGCACTTCGGACACTGCATCGTCGGTTCAACTCCTCGCCGGTTGGTCCTGCTTCGTGTTTCGCCAGGACAGACTCTGTCCGGCTGCGGTCGGTTGCACCCTACTTCGCGAGGTTCCGGGACAGCTGGGCGGGGACGGATGCCATTCGGGCACAGGCGTCGACGAGGGACTGCTCCACGTCGTCCAGGGGCCGCTCCGCCTCGACGGCCTTCGTCACGGCCCGTGCGGCGGTCTGGACGGTGAGGGCGCGGGCCGGGACGTCCAGGGCGGGCCAGGGGTCTGTGCCCGGGGGGACGGCCGGGCCGCCGGACGCCCGGTAAGCGGTCAGGAAGCGGGTCCACTCGTCCGGCGGGAGCAGTCCGCAGGCGTACCAGGCGGCAGGGCGGGCCAGGTCCCAGGCCGCGGGGCCCACCCCGAGGTCGTCGACGTCTATCAGCAGCCAGGGACCCTCGGGCGCGGGATGCCGGACGAGCTGGCCGAGGTGGAGGTCGCCGTGGCAGAGGGTGCCGGTGTCAGGGAGGGGGCTCTCGCCGCGCGCCCAGGCGGGGAGGGTGGCCCAGGCCCGGAGTACGGCGTGGGAGGCGGAGTTCCGTGCCGCGGCCCGGAGCCCGGCGATCGCCCGGGCGGCCTTCACGGGGCCGCGCATGGGAGGGAGCGGGACGGGAGGCGGGGTGCGGTGGAGACGGGCGAGGAGGGCGGCGGCGGCCTCCCACGGGGCGGCGTCCGGGGCGTCGGGGTCGACCGGGCTGCCGTAGGGCCAGAAGGTCACCGGCCTGCCGTGCAGGGCGACCGGCGTCGGGGCGAGGGGGGCGAGCAGTACGCCGGGTGTCCGGGCGGCCGTTGTGAGGCGGGCGGTGAGTTCGGCGGGGTCGGTGTCCGGGGCGTGCGCCTTGGCGACGGTGCCGGCGTGCCGGACGACCGTGGCGTCGGCACGGTCGGCGAGGGTGACCACCGCTCCGCAGGCGCAGGCGTCGGCGTGCGGGTGGGCCGCTGCCCTGGCGCGGGCGGCCAGGTCGGAGGCGAGGGGTGGGGTCACAGAAACTTTCCTCGGAGCGGGGCGGGTGCTGGGAGGGTACGTCGGCGGGGGTAGGGGGTTGTGCCGGGGGTGCCCGGGAGTGCGGGAGGTTGCTGGTGGGGCGCCGGAGGTTGCCGGGGGCTGCCGGGGGGCGCCGCAGGTTGCCGGTGGGGCGCCGCAGGCTGCCGGGGGCTGCCGGTGGGGCCCCGAAGGTTGCCAGGAGGTACCGGTGGGGCTCAGGCTGCCGGGAGTTGCCGCTGGGACGTCAGGGTTGCGGGTGGGGCGCCGCAGGTTGCCGGGGGTTGCCGGTGAGGCGCCCGAGGTTGCCGGTGAGGCGCCCGAGGTTGCCGGTGGGGTTGGCAGAGATTGCTGCCCGAGGTTGCTGTCGGGCGTTCCCGGAGGGGGTCGGTTCGGCGAGATGTTGGGGAGGCCGGCCTGGCGGCGTGTGAGGTGGGCGGGGTGGTGACGCGTGAAGCGGGCCGGCAGTGAGGTGTGGGGGCCGCCGGCCGTGCGACGCCTGAGCACCGCCGGGACGGTGACGGATGGACGCCGGCTCGGCAGACGAAGTGGCCATCGCCGCAACGGCCCTGTGGTGGGCGGCAGGGCTGCGCGTGGAGTGGGGGCCGGGCTTGTGCCGGGCGAGGTGACCTCACTCCGTGAATGCCGCCGGAGGCAAAAGCAATGCCGGCGCAGCTCCCCAGCTGCGCCGGCATTTTGCCGTCCGCCGCACCCCCGTCCCCACGGGGTTATGGGTGGATGTCCCCGCCCGGACCGCTCTTCCGGGCCTGGGGTCGCCGCTCAGCGCCCCAGCATCACGCCCACGGACGACGCCTGTGTGGCCACTGTCTCCCAGCCGTCGAAGACGACGAGGAGCAGGACCGCCAGAGGAAGGGCCATGGCCGTTGCCACCAGTGGGTGGCGACGGCCCGTGCGGCGCGGGCGGAACGCGGCGTGCGCCCTGCGTCCCTGCTCGCGGATCAGTGTCCGCGGTGCCGTGTAGGCCATGGTCCCTCTCCTGACCGTTCAGTTGTCGTTGACAGCGGCGAGTGCCTGACCTCGGGGGACGAGTGCTGCACCCGCCGCTTGACCTCAAATCTAGGTGCGCGGCGGATGCCGGGCGTCATGCCCTCGTACCGATTGGCGGGCCTCCCGGAGGATGAGCCATGGGACGGGGCGTACTCCCCTGGGTGGAGAAGAGGTCCTAGGTCTCGGGGTCTTCCCGGAGGGGGCGCCCGGTGTGTCCGGTGTTTTCCGAGCTGTCCTCACGGGGCACCGGCTGCTCGACCAGGGCCAGCACCCGGTTCGCCATGAACCGCGCCGTACGGACCACAACGCCGGTTCGCGTGACTTCGCTCACTTCCACGACACCTCGGCGTACGGCCGTCTCCACCCGGCGGCCCGCCCTGCTCGCCACCACCTCGTACGTACGTGTCGTGTCCCCGGCGTCCACGACTATCTCCACTCGGTCACCCTTCATGCATCCAATCCCCCTTCTACGACGGGTGGTTCGAAGCGCGGACGCCTCAAAGGCGCGTCGACGGCGCGCTCCCTGACCACCCCTCAAGTCTCGCACCCGGCACTGACAATCCGTCCGGACCGGAGGGCGCGGCCTCTGCGCGCAGGCGGCCACGGAAACGTAAGCTGTGCCACGTCACACGGACCGGGCAGCGGGGATGAACATGGCGATGATGCGCCTGAGGCGCGAGGACCCGCGCGTCGTCGGCTCGTTCAGGCTGCACCGACGCCTCGGCGCGGGCGGGATGGGCGTGGTCTATCTGGGCTCCGACAAGAAGGGCCAGCGGGTCGCCCTGAAGGTGATCCGGCCCGATCTGGCGGAGGATCAGGAGTTCCGCTCCCGCTTCGCCCGTGAGGTCTCCGCGGCGCGGCGGATCCGCGGCGGATGCACCGCGCGGCTCGTCGCGGCGGACCTGGAGGCGGAGCGGCCGTGGTTCGCCACGCAGTACGTGCCGGGTCCCTCCCTGCACGACAAGGTCGCCGACGAGGGGGCGCTCGGCGCCGCCGACGTCGCCGCGGTCGGGGCCGCCCTGTCCGAGGGGCTGGTCGCGGTGCACGAGGCCGGGGTCGTCCACCGGGACCTGAAGCCGTCCAACATCCTGCTCTCCCCCAAGGGCCCCCGGATCATCGACTTCGGCATCGCCTGGGCGACCGGGGCCTCCACGCTCACCCATGTCGGCACGGCCGTCGGCTCCCCCGGCTTCCTCGCGCCCGAGCAGGTGCGCGGCGCCACGGTCACGCCCGCCACGGACGTGTTCTCGCTGGGCGCCACCCTGGCGTACGCCTCCACCGGCGACTCCCCCTTCGGGCACGGCAGTTCCGAGGTGATGCTCTACCGCGTCGTCCACGAGGAGCCCCAGCTGCACGGCGTGCCGGACGCGCTGGCTCCCCTGGTGCGGGCCTGTCTGGCGAAGGACCCCGAGGAGCGGCCGAGCACGCTGGAGCTGTCGCTGCGGCTGAAGGAGATCGCCGCACGTGAGGCGCAGGGCCTTATCGAGGGGCGGCCGCCCGCGCCGCGCAGTGGCGAGGCGGACCGGCCCACCGGGCGGCTCGCCGACACCTACCCCGACCGCGCGCCGCGCCGGCAGCAGCAGGGCGGGCCGGTGACTCCGGCACCCCGGAGCGCGGGCAGCTCGCGGGGTCCCGCTCCGGCGCGGGGCGCGCAGCCGTCCCGGGGCGGCGGTGCTTCCTCCCGGAGCGGCGGTTCCGCCTCCCGGTCCGGGGCGCGGCCCACGCCCGCCTCGCGGAACACGCCGGCGCGCAACACCACCCGCTCCGGCAGCGGCAGTCGTACGGCACCGCGCGGCGGCGGTCGTCCGGCGTCGCGGCCCACCGGGACCGGGCGGCGGCCGGCCAATCCGCGGCTGCTGCGGCAGCGGCTGTTCGTCTTCGTGGTCGTCACGCTGCTCGTGGCGCTCGGCATCGGTGTCGTGCAGGGCTGTCAGGCATCGACGCGTGGGCTCGGCGACGAGCGGGGCGGCACGGGCGAGCGGCAGGAGCAGGTACAGTCCGGCCACCGGCCGCTGGACAACGGGACGTTGCTCGCCGAGCACCACGCATCGACGTTCGAGCAGTCCCCGTAAGCCTGCTGCGAGTCACCGTAGGCCTGCCGCGAATCGCACGTGGGCCCGCCGCGAATCCTGCAGGCCCGCCGCGAGTCCCGTAAGCCTGCCGCCCCGGAGGGCCCCGCTACGGCGAGGGGCGGCCCGTGGCGACCGCGTAGAACGCGACCGCGGCCGCCGCGCCCACGTTGAGGGAGTCGACGCCGTGGGACATGGGGATGCGGACCCACTCGTCGGCCGCGACCAGGGCCTGGGTCGACAGGCCGTCGCCCTCCGCGCCCAGCATGAGGGCGACGCGGTCCATCCGGTGCGGGGCGGCCTCGTCGAGCGCCCTGGCCTTCTCGTCGGGGGTCAGCGCGAGCAGCGCGAAGCCGGCCTCGCGGACCGACTCCAGGCCTTTGGGCCAGCTGTCCAGCCGGGCGTACGGCACGGAGAAGACGGCGCCCATGGAGACCTTGACGCTGCGGCGGTACAGGGGGTCGGCGCAGTCCGGTGACAGCAGGACCGCGTCCATGCCGAGCGCGGCGGCCGAGCGGAAGATGGCGCCGATGTTGGTGTGGTCGTTGACCGACTCCATGATGACGACCCGGCGGGCGGACCGGAGGAGTTCGGCGGCCGTGGGCAGGGGCTTGCGCTGCATGGAGGCGAGGGCGCCGCGGTGCACGTGGTAGCCGGTGACGCGTTCGGCGAGTTCCGGGCTGACCGCGTAGACAGGGGCGGGGAGTTCGTCGATGACGTCGCGCATGACGTCGACCCACTTGGCGGACAGCAGCATCGACCGCATCTCGTAGCCCGCGTCCTTGGCGCGGCGGATGACCTTCTCGCCCTCGGCGATGAAGAGGCCTTCCGCGGGTTCGCGCTTGCGGCGCAGTTCGACGTCGGTCAGGCCCGTGTAGTCGCGCAGGCGCGGGTCGTCGGGGTCCTCGACGGTGATGAGATCGGCCACAGGGTGATACTGCCTTGTCGTACGTACGGTGCCAACGGCTCGGGACGGGTTGTGTTACCCGGGGTTACGCGGGGTCTGGGGGCCGACGCCGACGACCTCGCCGACGACGATCACGGCCGGCGGCCTGACCTCCTGCTCGCGCACGGTCTCGGCGACGGTCGCCAACGTCGCGTCGACGCGGCGCTGGGCGGCGGTCGTGCCTTCCTGGACGAGGGCGACGGGCGTCTCGGCCGGCTTGCCGTGCGCGACGAGGGTCTCCGCGATCCTGCCGATCTTGTCGACGCCCATGAGGACCACCAGCGTGCCGGTGAGCTTGGCGAGGGACGGCCAGTCGACGAGGGAGCGCTCGTCGTCGGGGGCGACATGACCGCTGACCACGGTGAACTCGTGCGCGACCCCCCGGTGGGTGACCGGGATGCCGGCCGCGCCCGGGACCGAGATGGAGCTGGAGATGCCGGGGACGACCGTGCACGGGATGCCGGCCTGGGCGAGGGCCTGGGCCTCCTCCATGCCACGGCCGAAGACGAAGGGGTCGCCGCCCTTGAGGCGTACGACGGACTTGCCCTGCTTGGCGTGCTCGATCAGGGCGTTGTTGATGGCCTCCTGGGCCATGTAACGGCCGTACGGGATCTTCGCCGCGTCGATCACCTCGACGTGCGGGGGCAGTTCGGCGAGGAGGTCGCGGGGGCCGAGGCGGTCGGCGATGACGACGTCGGCCTCGGCGAGCAGGCGGCGGCCGCGCACGGTGATCAGGTCCGGGTCGCCGGGACCGCCGCCGACCAGGGCGACGCCGGCGGTGCGGGTGCGGTGGTGCGGGGCGACCAGGGTGCCGTCGCGCAGGCCCTCCACGACCGCGTCGCGGACGGCGGCGGTGTGGCGGGGGTCGCGGGACTTGGTGTCCGTGGTGAGGATCGCGACGGTGACGCCCTCGCTGTGGCCGGTGGCCGGGGTCCAGGCGGTGGCCGCTTCGGCGTCGTCGGAGCGGACGCACCAGACGCGGTGGTGCTCGGCCTCCGCCGAGGCGCGGGTGTTCGCCTCGGGGTCACTGGTGGCGATCAGGGCGTACCAGGCGCCGACGAGGTCCCCCTCGGCGTAGGGCCGCCGCTCCCAGGTGATCTCGCCCGCGTCCGCCATGGCCTCCACCGAGGGCGTGGCCTGCGGGGAGACGAGGAGGACGTCCGCGCCGGCCGCGATCAGGGCGGGCAGGCGGCGCTGGGCGACCTGGCCGCCGCCGAGGACGACCACACGGCGGCCGGTGAGGCGGAGGCCTACGGGGTAGGCGGGGTGTTCGGCCATGAGGGTGCGGCTCCTCGTGCGGGCGTGCGATGGGCGCTACGGCTCCGGAGCAGCCCTGACGTGCGGATTTTAGAATGCGTTCAGCGTACGGCCGGGGCCGGGTGGGTGCTACGGAGCGCCCACCCGGCTCGCCCGGCCCGGGGTGCCTACTTCTCGGTCACTCCCGCCGAGTCGAACGTCGCCACCTCGTGCATCGCCCTGGCCGTGCTCTGGACCAGCGGCAGCGCCAGCAGCGCGCCCGTGCCCTCGCCGAGCCGGAGGTCGAGGTCGACCAGGGGGCGCAGGCCCAGCTTGTTCAGGGCGGCCACGTGTCCGGGCTCCGCGCTGCGGTGTCCCGCGATGCAGGCCGCGAGGACCTCGGGGGCGATGGCGCGGGCGACCAGGGCGGCCGCCCCGGCGCTGACGCCGTCCAGGATCACCGGCGTCCGCAGGGACGCCCCGCCGAGGAGGAGGCCGACGATGGCGGCGTGTTCGAGGCCGCCGATCGCGGCGAGGACGCCGATGGGGTCGGCCGGGTCGGGCTGGTGGAGCTCGAGGGCACGGCGCACGACCTCGGTCTTGCGGGCGAGGGTCTCGTCGTTGATGCCGGTGCCCCGGCCGGTGACCTCCGCCGGGTCCGCACCCGTGAAGACCGAGATCAGGGCGGCGGACGCGGTGGTGTTGGCGATGCCCATCTCACCGGTGAGCAGCGCCTTGTTGCCCGCCGCCACCAGGTCGCGGGCCGTCTCGATGCCGACCTCGATGGCCTGCCTGGCCTCCTCGCGGGTCATCGCGGGGCCGGTGGTCAGGTCGCCGGTGCCTGGGCGGATCTTGCGCGGCAGCAGGCCCGGGGTGGACGGTAGCTCCGCGGCGACACCCACGTCGACGATGCAGACCTCGGCGCCGACCTGGCTCGCGAAGGCGTTGCAGACCGCTCCCCCGCCGAGGAAGTTGGCCACCATCTGGGCGGTGACCTCCTGCGGCCAGGGGGTGACGCCCTGGGCGTGCACGCCGTGGTCGCCCGCGAAGATCGCGACGGCCGCGGGCTCCGGGATGGGCGGCGGGCACTGCCGGGACAGGCCGGACAGCTGGGCGGAGATGATCTCCAGCATGCCGAGTGCGCCGGCCGGCTTGGTCATCCGCTTCTGCCGCTCCCACGCCTCGCCGAGCGCCTTCGCGTCCAGCGGCCGGATCTGGGCGACGGTCTCGGCCAGCAGGTCGTGCGGCTCCTCGCCGGGCAGGGCGCGGCGGCCGTACGTCTCCTCGTGGACGACCCAGGACAGCGGGCGGCGCTTGGACCAGCCCGCCTGCATCAGCTCGGGCTCCTCCGGGAACTCGTCGACGTACCCGACGCACAGGTAGGCCACGACCTCCAGATGCTCGGGCAGGCCCAGCGTGCGGACCATCTCGCGCTCGTCGAAGAAGCTGACCCAGCCGACACCGAGGCCCTCCGCGCGGGCCGCGAGCCAGAGGTTCTCGACCGCGAGCGCCGAGGAGTACGGGGCCATCTGCGGCTGGGTGTGCCGGCCGAGGGTGTGCCGGCCGCCGCGGGTCGGGTCCGCGGTGACGACGATGTTCACCGGGGTGTCGAGGATGGCCTCGATCTTCAGTTCCTTGAACTGCTTCGCCCGGCCCTTCGGGAGGGACTTGGCGTAGGCCTCGCGCTGGCGCATGGCCAGTTCGTGCATCGTGCGCCGGGTGTCGGCGGACCTGATGACGACGAAGTCCCAGGGCTGCGAGTGCCCGACCGAGGGCGCGGTGTGGGCGGCCTCCAGGACGCGCAACAGCACCTCGTGCGGGATGGGGTCGCTGCGGAAGCCGTTGCGGATGTCACGCCGTTCGCGCATGACCTTCAGTACGGCCTCGCGCTCGGCGTCGTCGTAGGCGGGCGCGGCGGGGCCGGTGGACTGCTGTGCTTCTGCCACGGGGGCCGTGCTCATTTCTTGCGGGTCGTGCGGGGCTTGCTGGTCCTGCGGGGCTTGGGGGCCCTGCGGGTGCTGCTGGTCGAGCTGGTTCTGCTGGTTCTGCTGATTCAGCAGCTCTTGCCGGTTCAGCAGGTCCTGCTGGTCGAGCAGATCCCGCTGGTCCTCCTGGTCGGCGGCCCGGGTGTCCAGGTCGTCCGCGTTCTGCACCAGTTGCACGGGTTCGGGGGCCGACGCGGGGTCGGCCTCGCGGGGGCCGGGGACCATGGCCACGGCTTCCGGCTGCGCCGAGAACTCGGGCGCCTGCTCCTGGGCGGGGAGGACGATGGGGTGCGGAGGGGTGGGCGCGAGATGCGGGGTGGTCGGCACGGTGCCCTCCACCGGCACGAACCGGCCGAGCGACTGGTCGGGCTGCGGCGCCGGGACGGCGTCGGGCGCGCTGTCCTGCGGCTGCTCGACGGGCGCGCCGGGGTCCGCCTCGGCTGTCGCGTCCTCGGCGTGCGGGACGGGCCGCAGGGGGAGTTCGTCCATGACCGGGGCCACGACCGGAGCCACGGCCTGTGCCTCGGCCGCCCCGCCCGCGGCGACGGACTGCTCGGGCTGCGGCGCGGATTCGGCGGCGGCGGCCGGTGTGAGCGGCTCGGCGACGTCCTGGGGCTCCGGGGCCTGGGCGGGTTCGGGCGCGAGGGGGGCCGCCTCGGGGGCGAGCGCGGGCTCGGCCGCGCCCGCGTCCTGGGCCTGCGCCATGTCGTGGTCCGGCGGCAACACGGATTCGGGGGCGAGTGCGGGCGTGGCGGCCTGGGCTTCCTCGGCGCCGTCGGCGGGCGCTCCCTCCGGGGCTGCGGGAAGTTGCTCCGGCTCTGGGGCGGACCCGGGCTCGGCGATCGGCGTCGCCTCCTCCGCGACGACCGGGGCGCTCGGAGCCTCACCGGCGTCGGGGACGAACGGCTGCGCGTCCGCGGCGCCCTGCCCCGCGGGAACCGACGCTTCGGCGTCCGCCTCGGGGCCGAACGCCGGATCGACTGCGGCCTCCGCCTCGGCGGCGTGGGCGTCGCCGTACCCGGATGTCCCGGAGGCTCCGGCCTCCGCAGCGATCCGCGCCATCGCGGCCTGCGCCGCACCCACCGGCTCCGACGCCGCCTGGACAGGTACGGGCACCTCGGCCTGCGCGTGGGCCTCACCCTGCGCATGGACCTGCGCCATCGACTGCGAGTGCGCCTCGGCGTGCTCGTGAGCCTGCGCCGCCGGCTGCGCGTGCGCGTCGCCCTGCGCGGGGCCCTGCTCCATCGACTGCGCGTGCGCCTCACCCTGCGCCATGGACTGCGCGTACACCTCGGCCTGGTCCTGAGCCTGCGCGGCCGCCTCACCCTGGACCTGGGCGTGTGCGCGCTCGTACACCTGCCCCGCCGGGACAGCAACCGGAACAACCGTTTCCGCAGGCGTCACCTCCGCGCCCACCGGCGTCTGCGCCCCGGTCGGCTGCGGCGCGGCAGTCCGGGGGCCGCCCCACGGCGCGGAAGCCTGCGGCACCGCACCCTGCTGCGGCATCTCCCGCACCTGCGGGACGTCGAGGTACTCGGGCCCGGTGGTGGGCGGCCCCACCTGCCGTACGGGCGCGCCCGCGGGGCCGCGGTCGGCGAGGGAGCGGACCGGGCTCGCGGAGGCGTCGGGAATCGGCGGGCCCAGGTGCAGCGGGCGGCGCGGCGCGGCGGCGGGCGCGGGCGACGGCGAGGCCGGCGTCGGGCCCGGCAGGCGGACTCCGGTCAGGTCGACCGAGCCGCTGTCACGGCCGGACATCTCGTGCGCGCCGGGTTCGTGGAGGGCCTCGACGACCGGCTCGGGCGGCGGCGGGGCGACCTCGTTGCCCCAAGCCCCCTGCGCGCCGGGGAGCAGCAGGTCCTCCTCCTCGGCGGACGCCTCGGAGACGTAGGTGTACGCGCCGGGAACGGAGACGCCCGGCTGTTCCGCCAGGCCTGCGTTCTCCGGCAGCCCCTCGCCCGGGACCTGGCCGGTGTCGGTCATGCGTAACCCCTCGCCCATCGGTTGATGCTCCTACGTCCAGCTCACCCGGAACGGCGCACCGACCGCCCCGCCGTGAAGAACGAGCGCGCGTGCCCAGCGGCACGAACGACCCGCCGGAAAAGGCGACAAAGCCATTCAGTGGCATTGTCGCGGCCGTTCCGCCGTCGCGTCAGCTTCATTCGCGACGGCCCGCTGTGGACTGCGCCACGTTGCGCGTCCTCGGGTCTTGCCGTACCACACCCACCCCAAAACGAGCATGTTTTCCGGACATTGACCGACGAAGCGCCGGGCGTCCGAGTGCGGTACAACGATCGGCCAGCCTACCGCGCGCGGTACGACAAGCGGATCACGGGGCGCGATCGGGCAGTACCCCGGCGAGCAGGAACGCGACGCTCCGCTCCTTCTCCGTCCAGGACCGCGTGTCGAGTTCCACGGACTGCAGCAGGGCGCACTCGACCTCGTAGCCGTGCTCGGAGAGGGCACGGCCGACGAGTTCGGCCGCGTCGCGGGTGGCGGCGTGGGTGACGATGCGCTGCGGGCGCCGGTCGGCGACCGCGGACACCACGGCCGCTCCCCCGCCGCCCACCCGCACGACGTCGGGTTCGGGCAGGTTCTCGAGGACGTGCGGGGCGGTGCCGTGGACGATCTGGAGCTGGACCGCGAAGCGGCGCGCGGCGGCGTCGGTGCGGGCGCAGGCGCCGTGGTCCCGGTCGACGGCGATGACGGCGGCGCCGGCCCGGGCGGCCTCGGTGGCGAAGGCGCCGCTGCCGCATCCGATGTCCCACACGAGGTCGCCGACACGGGGTCCGAGCCGGGCGAGTTGGGCCGCGCGCAGCGGTTCGGTCTCGCCCTCGCCCAGAGCACCGTCGTACGCCTCGGGCGGCAGGGTCCAGCCGCGGGCACCCGCGCCGGTGTCGCGGCCGGCGATCCAGCCGCCGCCCTCCTGCGCCGCGGCGGGACCGCCGATGACGATGACGACGTTCGGGTCGCGCCAGGTGTGGTCGGCGGCCTTGTCGGAGGTGACGACGGTGACCTGCTCGCGGGCGGTGCCCAGTTCCTCACAGATGACGAACGTGCGGTGGATGCCGTCGAGGAGCAGACCGAGTTCGGCGGGGCCGGCGCCGGGTGAGGTGAGGACCGCGACCTTGGTGTGGGCGCGGCATACGTTCACCGCGCGCCGCAGGGTGCGGGGGTGTGCGACGACCACCTGGGCGTCGTCCCAGGGCATGCCCGCGCGCGCGAAGGCGGCGGCCACGGAGGAGACGGCGGGGACGACCTCGACCTCCAGGCCGAACTCGGGGGCGCGCAGGGTGCGGACGACTCCGAAGAAGCCGGGGTCGCCGTCGGCGAACACCACGGCGGTGCCGCGATGGGCGGCGATCCGGCGGGCGGCGAGGGCGACGCTGCCGAGCCGGATGCGTTCGGCGCCGGGCGGTACCTCGGGCAGTACCAGGTGGTGTCCGGCACCGGCCACGAGGGTGGCGGCGCCCAGGGCGCCGCGTGCCGCGGCGGTCAGTGGAGAGCCGTCCCAGCCGATCACCGTGACCCGGTCGGCCATCGTCGTCAGTCTCCTGGGGGTTTGCGCAGGTCGTCGGAGGCAGCCCGCGGGCGGGCGGGCTCCGTGAGAGTACCTGGTGCCGTGCGGGCGCGCTCGGGCGCCTTCCCCGCTGCGCTCAGTTCCAGTCCGAGTACGACGTGAATCCGCCGGTGTCCGCCAGCTGCTCGCCCGCGCCCTCCAGGTCCTCGGGCAGCAGGCTCCACACGATGTAGTCGGTGCGCACCTCGGTCCAATGGCCGTCGTCGGTGCGGGTGCGCGCTATGCAGGCGCCGCGCAGGACGCCCTCGCTGATGCAGCCGATCTTCTGGGCGACCTGCTGGGAGGCGGTGTTGTCGGCCGCGGTGCGCAGCTCGATGCGTTCGAACTTCTGGTCGTGGAACAGCCACTGGGCGGTGGCGAGCGCGGCCTCGCAGGCGTAGCCCTCGCCGCGGGCCCAGGGCGCGACGACGTACGACAGCTCGGTGGAGCGTACGTGCCAGTTGGTGCGCGTCAGCTGGATCACGCCGACCAGGCGCTGGGTGAGGAACTCGGTGACGGCGAGGGCGACGCCGCGTCCCCGGGCGCGCTCGGTGGGTGCCTGTTCGGTGATCCAGGCGTGCGCGCTGTCCTCCGTGAAGGGCAGCCGCACGTCGGTCCAGGCGACGACCTGCTCGTCGTTCATCATCTCGGCGAGGGCGGGCACGTCGTCCTCGTCGAGCGGACGCAGCACCAACCGCTCCGTGCTGATGGAGATGCTGGGGAAGGTGCTCGTCATGACGTCGCTCCGTAACCTTCGAACCGTCAGGGACTGCTGAACTGCCCAGCATGCAGCATGAAAGCACTCAACCACACACCCGGGGTCCACTCCGTGTGAGGGAGTGAACCCCGGGTGCGCACGAAGGGCGACGTGGCTCAGAAGGAGGCGATGACCGAGCCGGCGTACTCCTTCTCGATGAACTTCTTGACCTCGGGGGAGGTGAGGAGCTTCGCGAGCTTCTTCACGCGCGGGTCGTCCTCGTTGCCCTCCTTGACGACGAGGAGGTTGACGTTCGGGTTGTTGTCGGGGGACTCCAGGACGAGCGCGTCCTTGGCCGGCTCGAGGTCCGCCTCCAAGGCGTAGTTGCCGTTGATCACGGCCGCGTCGACGTCCTTCAGGGCGCGGGGCGTCAGGGCCGCCTCCAGCTCCTTGAACTTGAGGTTCTTCGGGTTCTCGGTGATGTCGGCGGTGGTGGCCGAGGTGCCGACGCCGTCCTTGAGGGTGAGCAGTCCGTTGGCGGCGAGCAGCTGGAGGGCGCGCGCCTCGGTGACGGTGTCGTTGGGGACGGCGACGGTCGCGCCGTTCTTCAGGCCGCCGACCTTGTCGGTCTTCTCGGAGTACAGGCCGAGCGGCTCGAGGTGCACGGAGGCGACGGACACCAGGTGGGTGCCGTTCTTCTTGTTGAAGTCCTCGAGGTAGGGCTCGGTCTGGAAGTAGTTGGCGCCCACCGAGCCGTCCTCCGTCGCCGTGTTCGGCGTGACGTAGTCGGTGAACTCCTTGACGTCGAGGTCCAGGCCCGCCTTCTCGGCCAGGTTGTCCTTGACGTAGTCGAGGACCTGCGCGTGCGGGACGGGCGTCGCGGCGACGACCAGCGGTCCTGAGGTGTCGGAGGCGGCGTCCTGGCCCGAGCCGCAGGCGGTGAGCCCGAAGGTGAGGGCTCCGGCGGCGAGGGCGGCGGCGGTGATCTTGGCGGTGTTACGCACGAAAAGTGCCTTTCCTTAAGGGTGGTGCGACCCCGCGGTGGTGTGCGGGGGGTTCTTGGGGGGTTACGCGACCTTGTCCACGTCGGCCACGGCCGGCTCCTTCGCCTTCAGCAGGCGGAGCTTGGGGCCGGGGCCGGAGCGGGCGCCGCGGTGGTGCAGGGAGCGGGCCGTGCAGTCGCCGGCGAACTGGATGAGGGAGATGACGACGGCGAGGACCGCCACCGTGATCCACATCAGTCCGGTCTCGAAGCGCTGGTAGCCGTAGCGGACGGCGAGGTCGCCGAGTCCGCCGCCGCCGACGGTGCCGGCCATCGCCGAGTAGCCGATGAGGGCGATGACCGTGGTCGTGGTGGAGGCGATCAGGGACGGCAGGGCCTCGGGGACGAGGACCTTGCGGACGATGGTCCAGTTGTCGCCGCCCATCGACTGGACAGCCTCGACCAGTCCGTGGTCCACCTCGCGGACGGCCGTCTCGACGAGGCGGGCGAAGAACGGGATGCCGCCGATGGCGAGCGGCACGATGGCGGCCCCGCTGCCGATGGTGGTGCCGGTGACCCAGCGGGTGAAGCTCATCAGCGCCACCATCAGGATGATGAACGGCAGCGAGCGGCCGACGTTCACGATCTGCCCGATGACCTTGTTCAGCACGGTGCTCTGCAGCAGGCCGCCCTTGTCCGTGAGGACGAGCAGGACGCCGATCGGCAGGCCGACGACGACGGCGATCAGGGTGGACCAGCCGACCATGATCAGCGTTTCGGTACATGCCTGCTCCAGCAGGGGCCGCATCTCGGACCAGGTCACTTGGCACCTTCCTTGACCAGCAGGGGCGCGTCGTCCGTGGCACCCGGCACATCGATCTGCAGGCCCTGTTCGCGCAGGAAGCCGATCGGCACGACGTTGTCCTCGTAGCGGCCGGGCAGTTCGATGCGCATCCGGCCGACCTGGAGGCCGCCGACGGTGTCGATCGCGGCGCCCAGGATGGAGATGTCGATGTTGTACGTGCGGGCCAGCTGGGAGATGACCGGCTGCGTGGCGGACTCACCGTGGAAGGTGACGTCGAGGACCGTGCGGTCGTCGGCGGAGGCCTCGCCGCCCACCGGGAAGAGCGCGGCGGCCAGCTCCGAGCCCGGGGTGGCGAGCAGCTCGCTGACCGTGCCGGACTCGACGATGCGGCCGTTCTCCATCAGGGCGGCCGAGTCGCAGACGCTCTTGACGACGTCCATCTCGTGCGTGATGAGCAGGACGGTCAGGCCGAGCTGCTGGTTCAGGTCGCGCAGCAGCTTCAGGATCGAGCGGGTGGTCTCGGGGTCGAGGGCGCTGGTGGCCTCGTCGGAGAGCAACACCTCGGGGTCGCCGGCCAGGGCGCGGGCGATGCCGACGCGCTGCTTCTGGCCGCCGGAGAGCTGGGCGGGGTAGGCCTTCGCCTTGTCGGCGAGGCCGACCAGGTCGAGGAGTTCGAGGGCCTTGCGGGAACGTTCCTTCCCGGCCTTGCCGAGGATCTCCAGCGGCAGCTCGACGTTGTCCTGGACGGTCCGGGAGGACAGCAGGTTGAAGTGCTGGAAGACCATCCCGATGTGGCTGCGCGCCCGGCGGAGTTCCCGTCCCGCGCGCGGACCGCGCCCGGCGAGGGCGGTGAGGTCCTGGCCGGCGACGGTGACCGTGCCGGAGGTGGGGCGCTCCAGGAGGTTGA
Source organism: Streptomyces sp. NPDC059861 (assembly GCF_042731435.1). Taxonomy (NCBI): domain Bacteria; kingdom Bacillati; phylum Actinomycetota; class Actinomycetes; order Kitasatosporales; family Streptomycetaceae; genus Streptomyces; species Streptomyces sp. NPDC059861. The sequence continues at coordinate 25,223 of NZ_JBHWJQ010000023.1, forward strand.
CGCAGCGGATCAGCGAGGACTTGCCGGCGCCGGACTGGCCGATGACGCCGTAGACCTCACCTTCGCGGACGTGCAGATCGACGCCGTCCAACGCGGTGACCTCGCGGCCACCGGGGCGGTGCGGCCGGTAGATCTTCGTCAGGCCCGATGTGGTGATCACGTGGGTTTCCGTCACTGTCGAGTACGCGGGCGTGGGTGTGCCCTGGTACGGGAGGGAAGAGGTGCGCGGGGCAAGCGGGTCACGTACGGCGGAGGAGGTACGGACATGCCACCGGCGGCTCGCTTCGGGGCGCGAGGCTCAGGGGGTGCGGGGGCCCTCTAGAAGGCGCACATTCGACGACACATACAGCCGGCGCCGGGCGTGAGGGTCGCCTCGGTCGCAGGGATGCGGCTGTTCGTCGTGGTCATGCGATCAGTAAAGCAGACGTACGGAGGCAATCAGGAACCGCTGTCCGCATTGCGGACAGCGGTGGACGCTCCTCAGTCCCGGACGGAGATCTCCACGCCGTCGGCGGTGACCAGCACGGACAGGGCCGACAGGTCCTCGACCACCAGGTCGGCGGTCAGTTCGTGGGCGGGGTGGGTTGTGGCCAAGGCCACGGTGGTCATCCCGGCGGCGCGCCCGGCCCGCAGTCCGGCGGGGGCGTCCTCGAAGACGACACAGGCGGCCGGGTCCACGCCCAGCGCGCGGGCGCCGAGCAGGTAGGGCTGCGGGTCGGGCTTGCCCCGGGTGACGTCGTCGGCGGCGACCAGCGTCTTGGGCAGGATGCCGACGGCGTCGAGGCGGGCCTCGGCCAGGCGGCGGGTGGCGGAGGTGACGACGGCCCAGCGGTCGGCGGGCAGGGCGGTGAGGAAGTCGTACGTGCCGGGGAGCAGGCGCACACCGCCGTTGGGCACGTCCTCCACCTCCAGCGCCTCGATCCGCGCGACCGCCTCCGGCACGATCTCGGACGGCAGCAGATCGGCGGCTATCTCGGCCGCGGTCCGGCCGTGCAGTTCGACCCGCGCGAAGCGCTCGGCCGTGATGCCGTACTCCCCCGCCCAGCGGGTCCAGCAGCGGTGGACGGATTCCAGGGAGGAGACGAGGGTGCCGTCGTTGTCGAACAGCAGGGCCTGTGCGCGGATCTTCATGTCCTCGACCCTACGGGGGACCCCGGGGGCGGCCGCATCAGGCCTTTTGGCCCGTAATAGGGTCGCTCCATGCTTGATGCCCTGACGGTGGCGACCGCGGTCGCCGCGCTGTTGCTCGGCGCGTGGTGCGGCTGGGCCGCGTACCGCGATCAGCCGACGAAGGACTGGCACTTCATCGGGATGGCCGTGGTGTCGGTGCTGGCGCTGGCGCAGCTGGTGATCGGCATCGTGCAGCTGGCGCGCGGCGAGGAGCCGGCCCAGGGGACGACGATCTTCGTGGCGTATCTGCTGGGCGCGTTCGCCTGCGTCCCGGCCGCCGGGTTCATGTCGCTGGCCGAACGGTCGAAGTGGGGTTCGGTGACGGTCGCCGCGGGTGGCGTGGTGCTCGCCGTGCTGGAGGTGCGGCTCTATGACATCTGGGGAGGCTGAGGTGGCCACGACGGCCAGGACGCGGCTGATCAGCGGCCCCGGGGTGCTGCTGGTGTGGCTGTACGGCGTGATGGTCGTGGGAGCCGTGTCCCGGTCCGCGTACCAGATCGCCACGGAGTTCGACCACGCGCCGCTCGCCTATTCCCTGTCGGCGCTGGCGGGGATCGTGTACGGGTTCATCACGTACACGCTGGTGCGCGGTGGGGAGACGGCCCGCAGGGCGGCGCAGGTCTGCTGCGCCGCCGAGCTGGTGGGTGTGCTGGTCGTCGGCACGTGGACGCTGGTCGAGCCGTCGGCGTTCCCGGACGCGACCGTGTGGTCCGACTTCGGCATGGGCTACTTGTTCATCCCGGTGCTGTTGCCGGTCTCGGCGCTGTGGTGGCTGCGGAAGGCGGCGCGGAGCGCCTGAGGGCCTCGCGGCTCAGGCCGTCGTCACGTAGGCGCCCGCCTGCTTCTCCAGGACGATCATGGGGACGCCGTCCGTGCCCTGCGACGTGCCCACCGTCTCGTAACCGACCTTGCGGTAGAGGCGAAGGTTGACCTCGCTGCGGTGGCCGGTGTGGAGGCGGAACTTCTTGGCGCCGCGCTGCTCCGCGAGGGCCGACTCGGCCGCGTTCAGGAGGCGGGCGCCGATGCCGTGGCCCTGGAGGCGGGGGTGGACGCAGAGGCGGCCGATGGCCGCCGCGCCGTCGTCGGTGATCGCGCCGCGCACCGAGCCGATCACCTCGTCGCCGAGCCGGGCCACGAAGACGCAGTCCTCGGCGACCTCCTGACGGACCGAATCGAGCGTCTGGACGAGCGGGTCGATGCGGTAGTTGCCGTACAGCGCCGCTTCGCTCTGGAAGCACAGGTACTGCAGCTTGAAGATCTGCTCGACGTCCTGGTCGGTCGCCTCGGAGATGATCACGCTCATGCCCATGTGTGCACGCCTCCCGCTCACCTGTTGCCTGTTGTCCCTCACTCCTATCCCCGTGCTCCGCGGGCCGCAACCTCCGCGGCAAGCAATCGCCGCAGACATCCCAGACATCTGGAACGTTCCGGCCCGAGACTTCCCTGTGAGATACCCAACTCCCCCGCGATCTCCCGGTATGTGAGGTCCTTGGGGGACATCAACGCCTCCAGAAGGGCGGGGCAACGCCCGGGCAGCCCGCGCACCGCGGCGCGCAGGGCACGGGTGCGGGAAGCGGTGAGGACGAGCTGTTCGGGGGTGCGGTCGGTCTCGTCGGCGGGCTCGGTGCCGTACGGGCGTTCGTGCCGGGTCGTACGGCGGGAGCGGCGGGCCTCGGAGCGGACGGCGCGGCGCAGCCAGCGCTCGGGGTCGCGGGGCGGGCCGCCGGAGTCGAGGAGTTCCAGAAGGCGGAGCCAGACCGCCTGTTCCAGGTCGCCGGGCTCGGTGCCGGCGGCGTGCGCCTCGGCCGAGGCCTCGGCGGCGAGCAGGGGGCGCAGTGCGGTGAGCAGATCGTGCGTCATATGCGGCACGACGCGGCCGCCCGGGCGGTGGGTTGCCCGGGCGGCCGGCTGTCACCCCGAGCGGGGTGGGGCGGTTCAGTTGTTGACGAAGTCCTCGCGGGCCAGCAGGCCGGTGTCGGGCTGGTCGGTGAAGATGCCGTCGATGCCGGTGGCGAAGTACGCCTTGTAGGCGCCGAAGACGTCGCCGTAGGCGTCCGCGTCGGTGCCCTCGCGGAAGTTCGCGGGCAGGAACGGGTTCTCGTTGCGCATCGTGTAGGGGTGCAGCCTGAGGCCGACCTTGTGGGCGTCGGCGACGAGGGTGGTCGGCCGGGTGAGGTTGCCGGCGGCGTCCCTCGGGATGACCAGGTCGAGGGTGGGGCCGATGCCCTGGGCGTAGGAGGCAATCTCGCGCAGGCCGGCCGGCTTGATCAGGTCGGCGACGGTACGCGGGTCACCGGTCTCCACGAAGTCCCAGGGACGGGTGGTGGCACCGGACAGCAGCACGACGAGCGGGTTGTCGACCAGCTTGTGCAGGCGCTGGACGCTGGTCGGCTCGAAGGACTGGAGGATGACCGGCGAGTTCCAGCGGTCCCTGCGGTACTTGCGCAGCACCTTGGCGACCCGCTCCTCCAGGGAGAGGCCCAGCTTGCGGAAGTAGGTGGGGTGCTTGAGCTCGGGGTAGATCCACACCTCCTTGCCGCGCTTGCGGGCCTGCTCGTCCTGCCACCGGAGCACCTCCTCGAAGGTGGGGATCTCCCAGCGGCCGTCGTAGAGGGTGTTGTGCGGGCGGTTGGCCGGGATGCGCTCGGTGGCGCGCAGGGTCTTCAGCTCGGCGAGGGTGAAGTCCTCGGTGAACCAGCCGGTGGTGGGGACGCCGTCCAGCACCTTCGTGGTCCTGCGGTCGGCGAACTCGGGGTGGTCGGCGACGTCCGTGGTGCCGCCGATCTCGGGCTCGTGCCGGCAGACGAGGTGACCGTCCTTGGAGGGCACCAGGTCGCCGGCCTCGACGATGTCGGCACCCATGTCGAGGGCCAGCTGGTACGAGCCCAGGGTGTGCTCGGGACGGTAACCGCTGGCACCGCGGTGGCCGACGATCGTCGGCACGGGCAGGCTCTTCATTCCTCGGCCTCCATGTCGCGCATCGGCTCTCGCCGTGCCGGACAGACCGAGGACCGCTCCGCCCGCGCCGAGCACCGCAGCTCCGAGCAGCGCGCGCCGCCCGGTGCGCGCCTGCTCCTGCTCGTTGGACTCCTGCGTTGCCATCAGCGGCCTCCTTGCCGTGAATGTCGGTGGTGCTGGCAGATCGTAGGGGTGTCGACGTGTCAGCCGGGAGGCTTCATTTCGAACGCGTGGATGACGACGGATGTCGTATGAGGACCGTACGTTCGGCCGAGGTGACGAGCCGTCGGCTTCGGCGGCGCGGCGCGGGGTAGCCGGTCGGTACCGGCTCCACGCGATGTCGGTCACATCGTCGCCGCCGGGTTACGCGTAGGCTGCGACACGCCACCGCAGGTGAACGTACGTCAACAGTGCGTAAGACCTCGGTGAACCCGATGTCCCCGATGTGCGCTTGCCCAGGGGCCGCGAGTATCGTCCTCACCTGCACAGACTCATACCGAATCCGTTGACCCCGGAGGGCCCGTTGTCCCGCTTCGCGCTCATCAAGGCAGTGCTCGGTCCGATCATGCGCCTGATGTTCCGCCCTCGGGTGGAGGGTGTGGAGCACATCCCGGGCGACGGTCCGGTGATCCTGGCCGGCAATCACCTCACGTTCATCGACTCGATGATCCTGCCGCTGGTCTGCGACCGTCAGGTCTTCTTCATCGGCAAGGACGAGTACGTCACCGGCAAGGGCCTCAAGGGCCGGCTGATGGCGTGGTTCTTCACCGGCGTCGGCATGATCCCCGTCGACCGCGACGGCGGCAAGGGTGGGGTCGCGGCGCTGATGACCGGCCGCCGGATCCTGGAGGAGGGCCGGGTCTTCGGCATCTACCCCGAGGGCACCCGCTCGCCCGACGGCCGTCTGTACCGGGGCCGTACCGGCATCGCCCGGCTCACCCTGATGACCGGGGCTCCGGTCGTCCCGTTCGCCATGATCGGGACGGACCGGATCCAGCCCGGCGGGGCCGGGTTTCCCCGCCCCGCCCGCGTGGCGGTGCGCTTCGGTGAGGCGCTGGAGTTCTCCCGGTACGACGGGATGGACCGGGACCGGTACGTACTGCGGGCCGTGACGGACTCCGTGATGACGGAGGTCATGCGGCTGTCGGGGCAGGAGTATGTGGACATGTACGCCACGAAGGCCAAGACAGCGGCGTAGCTCCGCCGGGTGGGGCGGGAGGGCGTGGGGCGCGCGGTGGGTTTTCGGCCGCGGGTGGGGGCTTGTCGCGCAGTTCCCCGCGCCCCTCTTCGTCGGCCCGGTCAGCGGTGGCCGTCACCGTGGGGGTTGGGGTTGCGGAGGCAGTTCCTGTGCCGGCCGTTCGATGTGGCTTGTCGCGCACTTCCCCCCCGCCCCTGCGTCGGCGCTGTCAGCGGGATTTGCCGGGCGTCCTGCGGCGGCGCGGGCAGCGGGGTTCGCCGGGCGTTCTGCGGCGGTGGGTCACGTCGTGTCTTCCAGCCTCTGGCCTCGGAGCAGGATCCATGCCGCTGCCGCCGCCGCCAGCAGTACCGTCGCGCCCACGCCCGAGGCGAGGGTCAGGCCGTCCACGAAGGACTGACGAGCCGCTTCCAGCAGGGCCTCGGAGGTGTGGGCCGGGAGGCCCGCGGCCACCTCGACGGCTCCGCCCAGTGACTCGTGGGCGGCCTCCGGGGTGCCCGCCGGCGCGGTGAAGCCCTTGTACACGCCGGTCACGACCGAACCGAGCAGGGCGATACCGAGGGCCGCGCCGAGTTCGTACGCCGTCTCGGAGACGGCCGACGCGGCACCCGCCTGCTCCTTGGGCACGGACGCGAGGATCACGTCGGCGGTCACCGTGAACGAGAATCCGGCGCCGACACCGACGACCAGCAGCGCGGTGCCGAGCAGCGGGTACCCGGTGTGCTGGCCGAGCAGGGTCAGCGCGCCCAGCGCCAGGCCGACGGCGGCGAGTCCACCCGCGACCACCGCCCGCACCGAGTACTGCCGGGCCGCCCGCCCGGCGACCAGACCGGCCGCCACCGCGCCGATCGCGGCGGGCAGTTCGGCCAGACCCGCCTCGAACGGGCGCCTGCCCTGCACCAGTTGCAGGTACTGCGAGAGGAAGAAGACCAGGCCGGACATGCCGAGGACGGTCAGCAGGTCGGCGAGCACCGCGCCACTGAAGCCGCGGTTGCGGAACAGGCGCATGTCCAGCAGCGGGGCCGGCAGGGTGAACTGCCGCCGGACGAAGCCGTGGAGCGCGGCGGCGCCCAGCAGGCCCGCGGCGACGGTCTCCCAGCCGAACCCGTGCGTCGCGGCCTCCTTGACCGCGTACACCACGGCGATCATGCCGACCAGCGACAGCAGGACGCTGAGCAGGTCCCAGGGGCCGGGACTGGCGTTCTTGGACTCGGGCAGCAGCTTGACGCCGACAAGGACGAGGACCGCCATCACGGGCAGGTTGATCAGGAAGACGGAGCCCCACCAGAAGTGCTCCAGCAGGAAACCGCCGACGATCGGGCCGACCGCCGTACCGGCCGACGCGGTGGCGCCCCAGATACCGATGGCAAGGCTGCGCTCGCGCGGGTCGTGGAAGAGGTTGCGGATCAGGGCGAGCGTGGCCGGCATCAGGGTCGCGCCCGCGACACCGAGCAGCGCCCGGGCCAGGATCAGCATCTCGGGGGTGGTCGCGTAGGCGTTGAGCACGGACACGGCGCCGAACGCCGTGGCGCCGATCAGCAGGATGCGCTTGCGCCCGACGCGGTCGCCGAGGCTTCCCATGGAGACGAGCAGACCGGCGATGACGAAGGAGTAGACGTCACCGATCCACAGCAGCTGGGTGCCGGACGGGCTCAGGTCCTCGGATATGTAGGGGGTCGCGAGGCCCAGCACGGTGGCGTCGACGGCCACCAGCAGCACGGCGAGCACGAGTACGGACAGCGCGAGCCAGCGGCCGGGGCGCTTCACCGCCTCGTTCGCGTTCGCCGGCCGCAGGGTGCTGGTCATGATTCCTCTCTCCGTGTGGCGCCGCCGAGCAGGAGCTCGACGATCATGTTCTGGAAGTCGTTCGCGGCGACCCGGCCGTCGTGGACGGACCAGGCGCCGGCCGCGATCAGGCCGTAGAGGGCCTCGGTGAGCCAGGCGGGGGTCAGGTCGATGCGGAATTCGCCGGCGTCCTGGCCGCGCCGGAACAGCGCCGAGATCCGGGCGTCGAGCCGGTCCCAGCCCTCGTTCTGCTCGTCGCCCTCGAACAGCTGGTTCTCGGTGTAGAGGAAGGCGACGAGTCCGGCCGCGGGCTCGATCTCCCGGACCAGGCGCCGTACGGCGTCGCTCGCGCTGCCCTCGTCCAGCCGGGCCGCCGCCAGGGCGGCCTCGCACTCGGCGAGGCCGAGCGCCTCCAGCGCCCGGACCAGCGCGTCGCGCCCGGCGAACTGGCGGTGCAGTGTGGCCCGACTGATTCCGGCGGCCTTCGCGACCTCGTCCATGGTCGCGGTGGATTTCCGGGTCAGCAGGGCTGCGGCGGTGCGCAGTACGTGCTCTCGATCGACGGCCATGAGACAACCATAACCCATGTGAGACATGAATGTCTCATTCTGGGCATGTGTGACTCACAGCCAGCGGTCGATCCCGGTGTCGGTGGACGGCCGGTCTCAGTGCCAGGGCAGCTCCCCGCGCCGCTCCCAGTAGACCCGCGGATCCTCGGCGAGGACGGCGAGCCGTGCCAGCTGGTCTTCGTCGAGGTCCACGACGGCGGCGTGCAGGTTCGAGGCGAGCTGGCCGGTGGTCGCGGCGCCGGAGAGGACCACGCCCGCCCACGGCCTGCTCAGGATCAGTGCGAGGGCGACGGCGTCGCAGCCCAGGCCCGTCTCCGCGGCGACGGCCTTCAGCCCGCCCGGCGCGTAGGGCTCCGCGAGCCGGCCGTTGGCCATGCCTTCCTTGACGATCACCGTCAGTCCGGCGTCATGGGCCTCGGCGAGGGCGTGGGCGGCCGAGGTCTCCAGGGCGTTGAACGTGGACTGGACGGTGCGGAAGAGGGGCTCGCCGTCGACCGTCACCTTCAGGGCCGCCCGGATCGCCTCCGCCTGCGCGGGGCCGCTGGTGGAGAAGCCGATGGTCAGGCCCTGGGCGGCGACCTCGGCGAGTGCGGCGTGCAGTTGCCTGTCGGTGAGGGCGGGGCTGTCCGGGGTCACCGAGTGGATCTGGTAGAGGTCGAGCCGGTCGCCCAGCAGTTCGGCGCTCTCGGCGCGCTGCCGCACGTAGGTGGCGAAGCCGTGGTCCTTCACCTCGTGCTGCTCGGCGTCCGTGGACCAGTCGGCGGTGTAGGTGTAGCCCCACTTGCTGCCGACGACGACGTCGTCGGCCTCGGGGTGCGCGTTCAGCCAGTCGGCGAGGAACTCCTCGGAGCGGCCGTAGGAGCGGGCGGCGTCGAAGTAGCGCACACCCTGGGCGTAGGCGGCGTCGAGGAGCTCATGGGTGCGGGCGCGCAACGTCTCGACGCCGCGGTCCTCCCCGAGGTCCCGTTCCCGGGCGAGGTTGATGTAGCCGGGGCGGCCGACGGCGGCGAGACCCAGTCCGATGTGGCAGGTGGGGGTTGTCGCTGTGGCCAGTCGGGCGAAGGGCATCGCGGGCTCCGTTCGGTCGGCTCCGGTACGGCTTGCGACCAACCTAACCCGCGATGACCTTCACCCCGGGGACTGCGGGGCGTTGCCCTACCGCTTGCCGGCCGTCGCCCACTCGTGCTGGGCCGCCACGTCCGTCTTCACCTCGGCCAGCTGGATCGCGACGGCGCTGGGGGCCGTACCGCCGCGGCCGTCGCGGGAAGCGAGGGCGCCCGGGACGTCGAGGACGGTGCGGACCTCGGGGGTGAGGTGGGCGGAGATCTTCGCGAACTGCTCGTCGGTCAGCTCGTCCAGTTCCTTGCCCTCGGCCTCGGCGGCCTTCACGCACTCACCGGCCACCTCGTGCGCGACCCGGAAGGGCACGCCCTGCTTGACCAGCCACTCCGCGATGTCCGTGGCCAGCGAGAAGCCGGCCGGCGCCAGCTCCGCCATGCGCTCACGGTGCACGGTGAGGGTGGCCATCATGCCGGTGAACGCGGGGAGCAGGATCTCCAGCTGGTCGATGGAGTCGAAGACCGGCTCCTTGTCCTCCTGGAGGTCGCGGTTGTACGCGAGCGGGAGCGCCTTGAGGGTGGCCATCAGGCCGGTCAGGTTGCCGATCAGCCGGCCGGACTTGCCGCGTGCCAGCTCCGCGATGTCCGGGTTCTTCTTCTGCGGCATGATCGACGAGCCGGTGGAGAAGGCGTCGTGCAGGGTCACGAAGGAGAACTCCTTCGTGTTCCAGATGATGACCTCCTCGGCGATCCGGGAGAGGTTCACCCCGATCATCGCGGTGATGAAGGCGAACTCGGCGGCGAAGTCCCGGGATGCCGTGCCGTCGATGGAGTTGGCGGCGCTGCCGTGCTCGAAGCCGAGGTCCTTCGCGACCGCCTCCGGGTCCAGGCCGAGGCTGCTGCCCGCGAGGGCGCCCGAGCCGTACGGAGACACGGCCGTCCGCTCGTCCCACTGGCGCAGGCGCTCGGCGTCCCGGGACAGGGACTGCACATGTGCGAGGACGTGGTGGGCGAAGAGCACCGGCTGGGCGTGCTGGAGGTGGGTGCGGCCGGGCATGGCGACGTCCGGGTGGGCCTCGGCGAGGCCGATCAGAGCGTCCTGGAGGTCGGCGATCAGGCCGCCGACGGTGCGGGCGTGATCCCGCAGGTACATCCGGAAGAGCGTCGCCACCTGGTCGTTCCTCGAGCGGCCGGCGCGCAGCTTGCCGCCGAGGTCCGGGCCGAGGCGCTCCAGCAGGCCGCGCTCCAGGGCGGTGTGGACGTCCTCGTCGGCGATGGTGCCGACGAAGTCGCCCGCGGCCACGTCCGCCTCGAGCCGGTCGAGCCCGTCGAGCATCCGGCTCAGCTCGTCGTCGGTGAGCAGGCCCGCCTTGTGCAGCACGCGCGCGTGGGCACGCGAGCCGGCGATGTCGTAGGGCGCGAGCCGCCAGTCGAAGTGGACGGACGCGGACAGCTTCGCCAGGGCCTCGGCGGGACCGTCGGCGAAACGGCCGCCCCAGAGCCGTACGTCACCGCTGTTGCTGCTCACTTGCGTTGCTCCTCGGAGATTGTCTGTGGGCCTCGGCCGCCCGTGCGGCCGCCGCTGTGCGACCGCCTCCTCACCCCTGCAGGCGAGGAGGCGGCTGTCAGTCCGATACGCGTGAGGTGACCCGAAGGCCTGACCCGGTCAGGCGAGGTCGCGCTTGGCGGCGATCTTCGACGACAGGCTGTAGATGTCGATGAAGCCCTTGGCCGCGGCCTGGTCGAACGTGTCGCCCGTGTCGTAGGTCGCGAGGTTGAAGTCGTACAGCGAGCTCTCGGAGCGCCGGCCGGTGACGACGGCGCGGCCGCCGTGCAGGGTCATCCGGACGTCGCCGGAGACGTGCTGGTTGGCCTCGTCGATGAAGCCGTCCAGGGCGCGCTTGAGCGGGGAGAACCACAGGCCGTCGTAGACCAGCTCGCCCCAGCGCTGCTCGACCTGGCGCTTGTAGCGGGCCAGCTCGCGCTCGACGGTGACGTTCTCCAGTTCCTGGTGGGCGGTGATCAGCGCGATCGCTCCGGGGGCCTCGTACACCTCGCGGGACTTGATGCCGACGAGGCGGTCCTCGACCATGTCGATCCGGCCGATGCCCTGGGCGCCGGCGCGCTCGTTGAGCTGCTGGATCGCCTGGAGCACGGTGACGGGCTTGCCGTCGACGGCGACCGGGACGCCCTCCTTGAAGGTGACGACCACCTCGTCGGCGTCACGCTGGGTCGCCGGGTTCTGGGTGTACTCGTAGATGTCCTCGATCGGGGCGTTCCAGATGTCCTCCAGGAAGCCCGTCTCGACGGCACGGCCGAAGACGTTCTGGTCGATCGAGTACGGCGACTTCTTGGTCGTCGCGATCGGAAGGTTCTTCTCCTCGCAGAACGCGATGGCCTTGTCGCGGGTCATCGCGTAGTCACGGACCGGGGCGATGCACTTCAGGTCGGGGGCGAGGGCGACGATGCCGGCCTCGAAGCGGACCTGGTCGTTACCCTTGCCGGTGCAGCCGTGGGCGACCGTGGTGGCGCCGTGCTTCTGGGCGGCGGCGACGAGGTGCTTGACGATCGTGGGCCGGGAGAGGGCGGAGACCAGCGGGTAGCGGTCCATGTAGAGGGCGTTGGCCTTGATCGCCGGGAGGCAGTACTCCTCGGCGAACTCGTCCTTGGCGTCCGCGACCTCGGCCTCGACGGCACCGCAGGCGAGGGCGCGCTTGCGGATGACATCCAGGTCCTCGCCGCCCTGGCCGACGTCCACGGCAACGGCGATGACCTCGGCGCCGGTCTCCTCGGCGATCCAGCCGATGGCGACGGAGGTGTCCAGACCGCCTGAGTAGGCGAGTACGACGCGCTCGGTCACGGGTTTCTCCTCACACTGCATTCGCTGACATGCATGAGTATGCAGCAGTCTGCATGGTTCGTCAATCCGGTCACTGCCGGTGAGGTAAATCGCCACTCGGCTGAACATCCGAAATCGCTTTCCCGTACTCCTCACCGAAGACCGGCACCCCACCGGCCACACCACCCCTGGCGAGGCTTCCGCATGCCCAGGCCCCATCCGAGGCACCGCCGCCACCCATGACCCTTGGGCCCCAGGGCCTGACCCCGTGCCGCCTGCGCGTTCACCCAGTGACGCGACAGGCGCTGTGGCCGCCCCGCTTGAGCGCCGGCCGGGGCGGCCACGGCCCTAATCCTTTAGGCAGACGAACTAACTTCGCGGATAATCACTTGCCATGGGAAAGACATATGAGCGCATAGACGGCAGGCTCCGTTCGTTCATCGAGGAGCAGCCCCTCTTCTTCACCGCGACCGCCCCGCTCTCCGGCGAGGGCACGGTCAACCTCTCCCCCAAGGGCCTCAAGGGCTCGTTCGTGGTGCTCGACGAACTCACGGTCGCCTACCTCGACTTCGCGGGCTCCAACGCGGAGACGGTCGCGCACCTGCGGGAGAACGGGCGGATCACCCTCATGTGGTGCGCCTTCCAGGGCCCGCCGAACATCGTCCGGGTGCACGGGCGCGGCGAGCCGGTCTTCCGCGACGACCCGCGCTTCGGGGAACTGCTCGCCCACTTCCCGGACATCGACCCGAGCGCGCACGGGCTGCGCGCGATCGTCGTCGTGACGGCCGAACTGGTCCGCGACAGCTGTGGCTTCGCGGTGCCGCTGATGACATACGACGGCGATCGCGAGCTGCACGGCCGGCGTTTCGCGCGTGAGGACACCGCGTCGCTGAGCGCCTACTTCGCGAGCAAGGACCACATCGCCACGAGCCTCGACGGGCTGCCGGGGGTGCCGCTGCCGCTGACTCCCGTGAGCCACGAGGGCCGTCCGATGTGAACCGCCGCTCGGGCGCCGCACCGGCGCGCGGGGTGACCTTCGGGCCCGAACGGCCCATCCGAACTGCCGGTGCGGGAAGCCCCCGTTAGCGTCGGGGCATGCGCCCCGTCGCCGCCGCCGCCGTGTCCGTCCTCGTCTGCGTCTGCCTCCTCGGTGCCGCCCCCGCCGAGGGGGACGCGCTGCCCGACCGCATGGCCGACACCGGCGGCGGCAGTCAGCTGATCACCGCCGTCGCGCCGGAGGCCGGCGCGACGAAGGGGACCGTCACCTGGTGGGACCGGCTGGACGGGCGCTGGGTCGCGGCCGGTTCGGCGCCGGCCCGGTTCGGGGCGAACGGGCTGGTCGAGGGGGCGGCCCGCAAGCAGGGCACGAACACCACGCCGACAGGTCTCTTCACCCTGCCGTACGCCTTCGGCGTCAAGGAGGCGCCGGCCGGCACCACGTACAGGTACCGGCGGGTGCTCCCGGACTCCTGGTGGTGTCAGGACAACGACTCCACCGCCTACAACCGCTGGACCGAGCCCCGGCCCGCCGACTGCCGGGCGCAGGAGGCGGAGCACCTGGTGTCGTACGGGCCGCTGTACGCGCACGCGCTGGTCATCGGCTTCAATTACGACCCGCCGGTGCGCGGGCGTGGGGCCGGCATCTTTCTGCACGTCAGAGGCGAGGGGCCGACGGCGGGTTGTGTGTCGGTGCCCGAGGACGCCATGCGGCGGATCCTGCTGTGGGCGAAGGCCCGGGGCAGGCCGTACATCGCGGTGGGGACGGAGAGCGGTCCCACCGCGATCACCAGGTACTGACTGAACACACGACCGCAACCGCACGTATCTCTGGGCCAAGGGACCACGACGAACCGTTGCCCCCGTCCCCGGAGGAACCGTGACCACCACGCTGTCAGGCGGCCGCGCCGCCCGGCGTCAGACCATGCGCCGCATCCGCCCGCGCCGCTCCCCCGCCGTCCCGCTGCTCCTCGCCGTGTGGGCCGGTGCCGCCGCGGTGCTGTGGCTGTGGTGGCAGAACACCCCGGCCGTCGCCGACACCACCGGGCGGATCCTCAACGCCGGCCGGATCACCGGGCTGCTCGCCGGCTACCTGATGGCCCTGGTGGTGCTCCAGATGGCCCGGGTGCCCGCGCTGGAGCGGCGGGTGGGCTCCGACCGGGTGGCGCGCTGGCACGCGATGACCGGCCGGTACACCCTGAGCCTGGTCATCGCGCACGTGTTCCTCACGATGTGGGGATACGCCCTGCAGGCCGGCAAGACCCTCGGTGACGTCGTCCAGCAGACCGTCGACTCCGTCAACCAGCTGCCGGACATGGGCAAGGCCGCCATCGGCACGGGACTGCTGCTGCTCATCGGCCTCGTCTCGATCGGCCCGGTCCGCCGCCTGATGCCGTACGACACTTGGTACCACGTCCATCTGATGACGTACGCCGCGGTGTACCTGACGTTCTGGCACCAGATCAGCACCGGCAACGACTTCGCCGTCGAACCCGCCGCGAAGACCTTCTGGTACGGGCTGTACGGCGTGGTCACCGCGTTGGTGGTGTGGTTCCGGATCATCACCCCGATCCGGCTGAACCTGCGGCACCGGATGCGCGTCGACGCGGTCATCGAGGAGACGCCCGGCATCGTGTCGGTGCTGATCAGCGGGCGGAAGCTGCACCGGATGGGCGCGGAGGCGGGGCAGTTCTTCCGGTGGCGGTTCCTGGCACCGGGCATGCGGTACAGCTCCCATCCGTACTCGCTGTCGGCGGCGCCCCGCCCCGACATGCTCCGGATCACGGTGAAGGCGATCGGCGACCACAGCACCCGGCTGCGCGAGCTGGAGCCCGGCACCCGGGTGTGGGCCGAGGGGCCCTACGGCGCGCTGACCGCCCAGCGCCGCAGCCGCGGCAAGGTGCTGCTGGTCGCGGGCGGCGTCGGCATCACGCCGATGCGGGCGCTGTTCGAGACACTGCCGGGCGCGGCCGGTGACATCACGCTGCTGTACCGGGCCAACAGCACCCAGGACCTGGCCCTCTGGGACGAGCTGGCGAAGATCGCCAACGAGCGGGGTGCCCGGCTGATGTACGCGGTCAACAGTCCGGACGGGGAGCGCCCGGACATCTCGGCGGAGTCGCTGGAGCGGAAGATCCCCGACATCGACCGCCACGACGTCTTCCTGTGCGGGCCGCCCGGCTTCGCACAGTCCGTGTACGAGGCACTGCGCGGCGCGGGGGTCCCCGCCCGCCGTATCCATCACGAGTCGTTCGAGATGTGAGCGACGGGTCATCAGGAGACCGGCAACCATGAAGAAGAGCCATCCCATCCGGCGTGCCGTGCTCGCCACCGCCGCCACCGTGTCCGGCATCGTGCTGCTGCTGTCGCTGAAGCCGGCGAGCGACCCCGGCTCCGCCGCGGCCGCGGTGCCCCGGCAACCGCCGGGCGCGGCGGCTCCCCAGGGCGGCGCGCAGGCCGCGGGCACCGCCACGGTCACCGGCGCGGTGGCCCAGACGCAGTACGGTCCCGTGCAGGTGCGGCTCACCGTGAACAACGGGAAGGTCACGCAGGCCGAGGCGGTGCAGGCGCCCAGCGGTGGGCAGAGCACCCAGGTCACCGCCGACGCCGTGCCCAAGCTCAACCAGGCCGCCGTGGCCGCGCAGAGCGCGCAGATCGACGCGGTGTCCGGGGCGACGTACACCAGCGCGGGCTACAAGGAGTCCCTCCAGTCGGCGCTGGACAAGGTGCCGGCGGGCGGCGGCTCGGGCGAGGGCGAGCAGGGGTCGGGCCAGGCGCAGCCCGCGCGTACGGTCACCGGGGCCGTGGCCCAGACGCAGTACGGGCCCGTACAGGTCCGGATCACCGTCAGCGGCGGGAAGATCACGCAGGCCGAGGCGGTGCAGGCGCCCAGCGGCGGCCAGAGCACCCAGGTCACCGCCGACGCCGTGCCCGAGCTCAACCAGGCCGCCGTCGCGGCGGGCAGCGCCGACATCGACGCCGTCTCCGGGGCCACGTACACCAGCGGCGGCTACCGGCAGTCGCTGCAGTCGGCGCTGGACCAGGCCGGTGGCTGAGCCGGTGACGGAGCCCGCACAGGCTCCCGCCGCGGTACGCCGGGCGGAGGAGGTGATGGGGACCGTCTTCTCCTTCGACGTCCGCGGCGGGGATCCCCGTACCGTGCGATCGGCCCTCGACGCGGCCGTCGCCGGACTGCACCAGGTGGACGCGGTGTTCAGCACCTACCGCGAGGACAGCCAGCTGACCCGGCTGGGCCGCGGGGAGATGACCGTCGGGGAGTGCGATCCCGAGGTCGCCGAGGTGCTGGAGCTGGCCGCCGAGGCGGAACGGGTCAGTGAGGGGTGGTTCAGCACGACGTACGAGGGCCGGCTCGACCCGACCGGGATCGTGAAGGGCTGGGCCGTGGAACGGGCGGCGCGGCTGCTGGCGGCGGCCGGGGCGAGCGGGGTCAGCGTCAACGGCGGCGGGGACGTGCAGCTGCTCGGCGTGCCCGGCGCGGAGCGGCCCTGGCGGGTCGGCGTGTCGGATCCGCTGCGGCCCGGCGGGCTGGCGGCGGTCATCTCCGCGGCCGGCGCCCGCGAACTGGCCGTCGCGACGTCCGGCACGGCCGAGCGCGGCGCCCACATCGTGGACCCGCGCACCGGGAAGTCGGCGGTGACGGACCTGCTCGCGGTGACGGTCGTCGCCCCCCGCCTGACCTGGGCGGACTGCTGGGCGACGGCCGCCTTCGCGAGGGGCGCCCGCGACGGCCTGACCTGGCTGGAGTCCCTGCCGGACGTGGAGGCACTGCTGATCACGGCGGGTGACGAGGTGTGGTGCACGGGAGGGCTGGGCGGGTGGCTGGGATGAGAACCGGTGGCCGGGATGAGAACCGGTGGCCGGGATGAGAACCGGTGGCCGGGCTGGGCACCCACACGACCACAGGGCTGACCCCGACCGCTGCTACGCCGAGGCGCTGATCAGCCAGCAGGCTGCTGTGAAGCTTGCCTCCCCTCCGTCTACGTACGGGGCGAAGGCCGTCCGGAGCGTTTCGATCACCCGGGACCTGGTCGGCTCGTCCGTCTCCTGGAGGACCCGGCCCACGGGGCCGAGCAGCGTGAAGTAGCGCTCCAGTTCCTTCTCCGGCATCGCGCACGTGACGTCGAGCGGCTCGACGGCGACCCCCGTCCAGCCGCTCTCGGCGAGGACGCTTCGCACCCGCTCCGCCCGCGCGAAGGCGAACTGGCCCGGCCCGTCCCGGTCACGGGGCGGGAGGTCCGGCAGCAGCGGCGCCGCCGCCCGCTCGGCCGTCGTCATGAAGGGGTTGTCCTCGGGACCCCGCCAGACGATGAGCCGCAGCTGCGCGCCGGGCCGGGCGGCGCGCCGCAGATTCGCGAAGGCGCCGGCGAAGTCCTCGAAGAACATCACACCGAACCGCGAGACGACCAGGTCGAAGCCGCCCGGCTCGAAGGCGTGGGTCGCGGCGTCGGCGCAGACGAAGCGGACCGGCACGCCCTCCCGCTCGGCGCGTGCCCGGGCGGCCTCGATCATCGGCTCGGCGACGTCAATGCCCACGCAGTCGCCCTCCGGGCCGGCTCGTCGTGCCGCGGCGACGGTCGTGCCGCCCGTGCCGCAGCCGACGTCGAGGACTCGCGCACCGGTGCCGACCGGCTCGGCGAGGAGCGGCTCGAACGGCTTGAAGAGCCCGTCCAGCAGGTCCTGCGCCGCGACCCAGTTGCGCCCCGCGACCCCGCTCCACAGCGCCTTCAGTGCCTCCGCGTCCCGGCGTTCGGCGGTCATGGCGTCTCCCATCGCTTGCTGTCGACATGCCCTGCCCGTACGGTGCCAGTTCAAGTCGGCTTGAGGTCAAGGTCATGGCGGATCCGGACATCGCGGAGGTGGCGCGGCGCTCCGGCGTGCCCGCCTCGACCCTGCGTTTCTACGAGGAGAAGGGCCTGATCGCCTCGACCGGCAGACGGGCCGGCAGGCGGGTCTTCGATCCCGGGGTCCTGCGGCGGCTGGCGCTGATCGCGATGGGGCGCGCCGCCGGTTTCTCGCTGGACGAGATCGCGCTGATATTCGCCCCGGACGGGCGGCCCCGGCCCGACCGGGCGACGCTGACGGCGAAGGCGGACGAGCTGGACGGGACGATCCGCCGGCTCACGGCCATGCGCGACGGACTGCGGCACGCGGCGGACTGCCCCGCGCCGAGCCATATGGAGTGCCCGACCTTCCGCCGCCTGCTGCGGGCGGCGGAGTCGGGTGCCATGAGCGCGCCGGAGGGCGGGCTCAGTGGCCGTTCTGGGCCAGCCGCAGCAGATGGTCGGCGAGCGCCTGCCCGCCGTCCGGCTGACGGCTGATCAGCAGCAGCGTGTCGTCACCGGCGATCGTGCCCAGGATGTCGTGCAGCTCTGCCTGGTCGATCGCCGAGGCGAGGAACTGGGCCGCGCCCGGCGGGGTGCGCAGGACCACGAGGTTGGCGGAGGCCTCCGCGGAGATGAGCAGTTCCTGGGAGAGCCGCCGCATCCGCTCCTCCTTCGCCGACCCTCCCAACGGCGCGCGGGGCGTGCGGAAGCCGCCCTCGCTGGGCACCGCGTAGATCAGGTCGCCGTCGGTGTTGCGGATCTTCACCGCGTTCAGCTCGTCCAGGTCGCGGGAGAGCGTCGCCTGAGTGACGGTCAGCCCGTCGTCGGCCAGCAGCTTCGCCAGCTGGCTCTGCGAGCGGACCGGTTGCCGGTTGAGGATGTCCACGATCCGGCGATGGCGTGCGGTGCGGGTCTGCGGCACCGCAGGCCCGTTGACTCCCGCGTGCCCGTTTTCCTGCGCCTGGCTCATCGTCGTCTCATTCTCCGGCTCGTCCGTCCCCGTGACTTGCGTCGAGGACACCGGACAGCGCCCGGAGCAGCGCCTCCACCTCGTCGTCGCCGAGGTTCAGCGGCGGCATGAGCCGTACGACATCGGGGGCGGGCGCGTTCACCAGGAGACCGGCGTCCTGGGCCGCCTGCTGGACCTGCGGCGCGAGCGGCTTGGTGAGCACGATACCCAGGAGGAGGCCCGCACCCCGGACATGGTCGATCAATCCATGGTTCAGGGACTCGATTCCTTCCCGCAACCTCTCGCTCTGCCGCTTGACGTTCTCCAGCAGTGACTCGTTCTCGATGGTGTCGAGCACGGCGAGTCCGGCCGCGCAGGCGACGGGGTTGCCGCCGAAGGTCGTGCCGTGGTGACCGGGCTGGAGCAGCTCGGCAGCCCGCCCGAACGCCACCGTGGCGCCCAGCGGCAGGCCGCCGCCGAGACCCTTCGCGAGCGTGACGACGTCCGGCAGGACGCCCTCGTGGGCCTGGTACTCGAACCAGTGTCCGGTCCGCCCGACGCCGGTCTGCACCTCGTCGAGCACCAGCAGCGAGCCGGTCGCGGCCGTGATCGCGCGGGCCGCCTTCAGATAGCCGGCGGGCGGGACCACGACGCCGTTCTCGCCCTGCACCGGCTCGATGACGACCAGCGCCGTCTCCTCGGTGACCGCGGCGGCCAGCGCCTGCGCGTCGCCGTACGGGACGTGCGTGACGTCACCGGGCAGCGGCAGGAACGGCGTCTGCTTGGCGGGCTGGCCGGTGAGCGCGAGGGCGCCCATGGTGCGGCCGTGGAAGCCACCCTCGGTGGCGACCATGTGGGTCCGGCCGGTCAGCCTGCCGATCTTGAAGGCGCCCTCGTTGGCCTCGGCGCCGGAGTTGCAGAAGTAGACCTTGCCGTCCCGGCCGAACAGCTGGAGGAGCCGCTCGGCGAGCGCGACGGGCGGCTCGGCGACGAAGAGGTTGGAGACGTGCCCGAGGGACGCGATCTGCTTGCTGACCGCCTCGACGACCGCGGGGTGCGCGTGCCCGAGCGCGTTGACCGCGATGCCGCCGACGAAGTCGACGTACTCCTTGCCGTCGGCGTCCCACAGCCGCGCGCCCGCGCCGCGTACCAGCGGCAGTCGCGGGGTGCCGTAGTTGTTCATGAGCGCGTCCTGCCACCGCGCGGTCAGTTCCTGGTTGGCACTCATACGGCATCCCCCTCTTGCGCGTCCGGCACGACCATCGTGCCGATGCCCTCGTCGGTGAAGATCTCCAGCAGGATCGAGTGCTGGACCCGGCCGTCGATGACGCGGGCGGTCGTGACGCCGTTGCGCACGGCGTGCAGACAGCCCTCCATCTTCGGCACCATGCCGGACGACAGCTCCGGCAGGAGTTTCTCCAGCTGGGAGGCGGTGAGGCGGCTGATCACCTCGTCGCTGTGGGGCCAGTCCTCGTAGAGGCCCTCGACGTCGGTGAGGACCATGAGGGTCTCGGCGCCCAGCGCAGCAGCGAGTGCCGCAGCCGCCGTATCAGCATTGACGTTGTAGACATGTCCGTCGTCCTGGGAGCGGGCGATCGACGACACGACCGGGATCCGGCCGTCGGCGAGCAGTGCCTCGATCGCGCCCGTGTCGATCTCGGTGATCTCGCCGACCCGCCCGATGTCGACGAGCTCGCCGTCGATCCGGGGCTGGTGCTTGGTGGCGGTCATGGTGTGGGCGTCCTCGCCGGTGATGCCGACGGCGAGCGGCCCGTGCTGGTTGAGCAGGCCGACCAGCTCGCGCTGCACCTGACCGGCCAGCACCATGCGCACGACGTCCATGGCGTCCTCGGTGGTGACCCGCAGGCCCGCCTTGAACTCGCTGACGATGCCGTGCCGGTCGAGGGCGGCGCTGATCTGCGGGCCACCGCCGTGCACGACGACCGGCTTCAGGCCTGCGTGCCGCAGGAAGACTACGTCCTGGGCGAAGGCGGCCTTCAGGTCCTCGTTCACCATGGCGTTGCCGCCGAACTTGATGACGACCGTCCTGCCGTGGTGCCGGGTCAGCCAGGGCAGTGCCTCGATGAGGATCTGCGCCTTGGGCAGCGCGGTGTGTTTACGCGTCGTGGTCATGAGGAGTAGGCGCTGTTCTCGTGGACGTAGTCGGCGGTGAGGTCGTTGGTCCAGATCGTGGCGGTCTCGGATCCGGCGGCGAGGTCGGCGACGATGTGCACCTCGCGGTAGCGCATGTCCACCTTCTCGCGGTCCTCGCCGACACCGCCGTTCTTGCAGACCCAGACGCCGTTGATGGCGACGTTCAGCCGGTCGGGCTCGAACGCGGCGGACGTGGTGCCGATCGCGGACAGGACGCGGCCCCAGTTGGGGTCCTCGCCGTGGATCGCGCACTTGAGGAGGTTGTTGCGGGCGATCGAGCGGCCCACCTCGACGGCGTCGTCCTCCGCCGCCGCGTTGATCACCTCGACCTTGATGTCCTTGCTGGCGCCCTCGGCGTCGCGGATCAGCTGCTGCCCGAGGTCGTCGCAGACCTGCCGTACGGCATCGGCGAACTCCTCGTGGTCCGGGGTGACCCCGGACGCGCCCGAGGCGAGCAGCAGGACGGTGTCGTTGGTCGACATGCAGCCGTCAGAGTCGACGCGGTCGAAGGTGACCCGGGTGGCGGCGCGCAGCGCCTTGTCGAGGGTCGCGCTGTCCAGGTCGGCGTCCGTCGTGAGGACGACGAGCATGGTGGCGAGGCCCGGGGCGAGCATGCCCGCGCCCTTGGCCATGCCGCCGACGGTCCAGCGGTCCTTGGTGACGACGGAGGTCTTGTGGACCGTGTCGGTGGTCTTGATGGCGATGGCGGCCTTCTCACCACCGTGCTCGGAGAGCTGGGCGGCGGCCGTCTCGACGCCGGGGAGCAGCTTGTCCATCGGGAGCAGTACACCGATGAGGCCGGTGGAGCAGACGGCCACCTCGATCGCGCCCCTGCCGAGCACCTCGGCGGCCTTCTCGGCGGTGGCGTGCGTGTCCTGGAAGCCCTTCGGGCCGGTACAGGCGTTGGCGCCACCGGAGTTGAGGACGACGGCGGACACCTGGCCGCTCTTGAGGACCTGCTCGGACCAGAGCACGGGCGCGGCCTTGACGCGGTTGGAGGTGAAGACGCCCGCGGCGGCGCGGCGGGGCCCGTCGTTGACCACGAGGGCCAGGTCCGGGTTGCCGTTCTCCTTGATCCCGGCGGCGACACCGGCCGCCGTGAATCCCTTGGCTGCCGTGACACTCACTGCGACTCCTCGTTCGCTACTCCGCCCGTGCGGCGCACCGGTGCGGCCATGGTCGTCGTCTGCAGCCCCGCGGCTGCGCGTGCGTCGCTCACGGTGCGACTCCGATCGTGGAAAGGCCCAGCGCCTCGGGGAGTCCGAGGGCGAGGTTCATGCTCTGGACGGCACCGCCCGCGGTGCCCTTGGTAAGGTTGTCGATGGCGCTGATCGCGATGATCCGGCCGGCGGCCTCGTCGTACGCGACCTGCACCTGAACGGCGTTGGAAGCGTGGACGGACGCCGTGGCGGGCCACTGGCCCTCGGGCAGCAGACGGACGAAGGACTCGTCGGCGAAGGCCTTCTCGTAGGCGGCGCGGACCGACTCGGCGGTGACGCCCGCCTTCGCGGCGGCGGTGCACGTGGCGAGGATCCCGCGCGGCATCGGGGCCAGGGTCGGCGTGAAGGAGACGGAGACCCGCTCGCCGGCCGCCGCGCTGAGGTTCTGGATCATCTCTGGGGTGTGCCGGTGGCCGCCCCCGACGCCGTACGGGGACATGGAGCCCATGACCTCGGAGCCGAGCAGATGCGGCTTGGGCGCCTTGCCCGCGCCGGAGGTGCCGGACGCGGCGACGATCACGGCCTCGGGCTCGGCGAGACCCGCGCCGTACGCCGGGAACAGCGCGAGGGAGACGGCCGTCGGGTAGCAACCGGGCACCGCGATGCGCTTGGACCCCTCCAGCGCGGCGCGGGCACCCGGCAGTTCGGGGAGGCCGTAGGGCCAGGTGCCGGCGTGCGGGGAGCCGTAGAACCTCTCCCAGTCACCGGCGTCCTTGAGCCGGAAGTCGGCGCCCATGTCGACGACGAGCACCGCCGGGCCGAGTTGCTCGGCGACAGCGGCGGACTGCCCGTGCGGCAGCGCGAGGAACACCACGTCGTGGCCCGCGAGCGCCTCGGCCGACGTCTCGCTCAGCACCCGGTCGGCCAACGGCGGCAGATGCGGCTGGAGCGCGCCCAGCCGCTGGCCGGCGTTCGTGTGGCCGGTCAGGGCGCCGATCTCGATCTCGGGGTGCGCCAGGAGCAGACGCAACAGCTCTCCGCCCGCGTATCCGCTCGCTCCGGCCACTGCCGCACGTACCGTCATGGACCCTCCTCCTCAATGGCATGACTATACGTTTCGCTGCACGTTTATGCAATCCCAGTCCCGGGCCACGCCATCGGACCGCACGATCCAGCCACCTCCCCCGCTACCGGTGACGGCCAGGGGGCGCCCGGCCGAACCTTTGGAAAAGCGCGGGATCACCGCCACCCGGCCCCGCCCTCCCCCGCCGCGCCGCGTACCCCCTTCGAACGGCAGGATGGGAAGGGTGCGCAGGCGCCTCAAAGGCCCGCGCGAGGACGGACGGGACGGAAGAGGGGTGGGATGGGCGAGTTCTGGCCGGTGCCGGAGGTGCTGGCGTATCTGGCCGGGCACTGGCAGGTCCGACGGTCGGTGCGGGATCTCGCGAGCGGGGACGAGGGGCACTTCGACGGCACGACGGCTTTCGGGCCCCTGGAGGGCGGCGGTCTGCTGCACGAGGAGGCCGGCACCTTCGTCTGGCGGGGCGTGGCCCGGCCGGCCGAGCGGACGCTGCGCTACCTGCCCGGAGCGAGGCACGGGACGGCGGACGTCCGCTTCGCCGACGGCCGTCCCTTCCACGACCTCGACCTGACCACCGGCTCGTACGTCGCCGACCACCCGTGCTCGGCCGATCTGTACCGGGGCGAATTCACCGTCCGGGACGGGGACCGCTGGCGGTCGGTGTGGCGGGTGCGTGGCCCGGCGAAGGACCTGGTGCTGACGACGGACTACACGCGCGTGGGCTGAGCCGGGCTGCTCTCCAGTCGCAGGTTCCAGCGCCCCGCGCGGCCCGTGACCGTGGTCGTGGACAGGGAGCAGACGTCGATGCTCCAGTACGTCGAGGGCGGCACCTTCAACGCGTACACCAGGGCCGCGCGGATCACCGAGGGCTCGGCCACGGCGACGATCCGGCCGCCGTCCTCCAGGGGCCGGGTGTCCAGCCAGTGGCCGACGCGCCCGATGAACGTCAGCAGTGCCTCACCGCCATGCGGTGTGGAGCGGGGGTCGGCGAGCCAGGCGTCCACCGCCTCCGGCTCCCGGGCCATCGCCTCCCCCAGCGTGAGCCCGCGCCACCGCCCCATGTCGCAGTCGCGCAGGGCGAGCTGCGCCAGCGGGGCGTACCCGAGGGCGTCACCGGTGGACCGGCTGCGGGGTGTGGGCGAGCAGTAGCGCAGCTCGGCCGCCGCGAGCGGCATCAGATCGCGGGCGACGCGCTGCACCTCGTCCCAGCCCGCCTGGTCCAGCGGCCGGTCGTCCTCGAAACGTTCCGCGAGCAGCGGGGCGCTGCGCGCTGCGGCGACGAACGTGACCCGAAGTGCCATGCGGGGATCGTGCGCCCGGAGAGTGGGCAGGTCAAGAGGCGTTACCCGGGGGTTATGGAGGCGCCGCGAAACAGCTCCCCCCGCGGCGCCGGAAGCGCGGGATCAGTCGGACAACTCAATCGAAATACAGCGCCATCCACTCCTGTGGCCGCTCCAATGGCGCGAAACCGACCTTCTCGTACACGCCGTGCGCGTCCTGCGTCGCCAGCAGCACGCGGCGCACGCCGTACTCCCGCAGGTGCTCCCGCACGGCTGCGACGAGCGCCGTACCGATGCCCTTGCCGCGCACCGACGGATCGACGTACACGTCACAGAGCCAGGCGAAGGTGGCCCGATCGGTGATGACTCGCGCATAGGCGACCTGATCCCTGCAAACGGTCTCGTACACGCCGAAGTTGAGCGACCCGGCGATGGCCCCGTCCTGCGTCTCGCGCGCTCGCCCGATCGCCCAGTAGGCGTCACCCGACAGCCAGCGGTGCACCCGCTCGGCGTCGATGCGCGCGGTGTCGGCGGACAACTCGTATCCCTCTGCGAGGTTCGGCACAGCATTCATGCCGGGAGGCTCGCAGGTGGCGGGAGCGGAGGTCGAGGGGTTTTCGGCGGCCGCCCCTCAGGAGCCGGACGTGCCGGAGCGCCCGTCGCGGGCGACGCTCCGCGCCCACAGCACCAGCGGGACCTGGAGCGGCAGTCGCGCGTAGGCCGCGTTCCGCAGCGGTGCGGGCCGGTGGCGCCAGTCCACCGCCATCTGGACGTTCGCGGGGAAGACTCCGACGAAGAACGCCGTCGCGGCCCGCGCGGTGGCCCGCCGGGTCCGGGGCAGGGCCAGCCCGGCCGCCAGGGCGAGTTCCACGGCGCCGCTCGCGTACGTCCACGCCCGCGGCGAGCCCGGGATCACCCGGGGCACGATCGCGTCGAACTGTCGCGGGGCGACGAAATGCGCCACTCCGGCGGTCGCCAGCACGCCGGCGAGCAACAGGGGCGAACGCTTTGACCGGGCCACGGTGCCTCCTAGGGATGACGTGGCGGCGATGTTACTGGACGGTAGGCTCCGTGTGTCCACCCTTCCCCATGACCCGGGGGACACGCCGGAGATGCCTGGCGGATCCCTCCGGGCAGAGCTGGAGGATCTCTTCGCAGGCCGCCCGCAACCGCCGCACCCCTTCCGTGACCTCCCCCACCCCCGCCACCGCCGCGAAGCTGAGGCGGACGTGGCTCGCCGGGGGTTCGGCGCTGAAGTAGGGGCGGCCGGGGGCGAGGGCCACCCCGGCGCGGAGAGCGGCCGCCGTGAACGCGGACTCGTCGGTGCCGTCGGGAAGGCGGAGCCAGAGCTGGTAGCCGCCCGAGGGGATGTGCGGGAGCACCAGCTCGGGCACGTGCAGGGCGAGCGCCGCCGTCATCGCGTCCCGGCGGGCCTTCAGCTCCGTCGAGACCGTGCGCAGATGGCGGGGCCAGGCGGGCGAGCCGACGAGCTCCAGAGCCGCCTCCTGCAGGGGCCTGGGCACGAAGAACGTGTCGACCACCTGGATGGCCCGCAGCCGCTCCAGCACGGGCCCGCGTGCCACCAGGGCGCCGACCCGGAAGCTCGGCGAGGTCACCTTCGTGAGCGAGTAGACGTGCACGACCACACCGTCGGGGTCGTCGGCGGCCAGCGGACGCGGCAGCGGCCCGGCGTCCGCGTGCACCAGCCGCCGCACGAAGTCGTCCTCGACCACGAACGCCCCGGCGTCCCGCGCGATGCGCAGCACCTCCCCGCGCCGTTGCGGGGCGAGCACCGCGCCGGTGGGGTTCTGGAAGAGCGGCTGGCAGATGAAGACCCGGGCCCCGGTGGCCCGGAACGCGTCGGCGAGCAGCGCCGGCTTCACGCCGTCCGCGTCCACCGGCACGGGCACGGGGCGCAGGCCCGCCGCCCGGGCGATCGCCAGCATGCCCGGGTACGTCGGCGACTCCACGAGGACCGGGGCGCCGGGCGGGGCCAGGGCACGCAGGGCCGTCGTGAGCGCCGACTGACCGCCCGACGTGATCAGCACCTCGGCGGCGGTGACCGTGTCGCCGATGCTCCGCGCGAACCACTCGCGCAGCTCCGGCAGCCCGTCCAGCGGCGGCCGCCCCCACACGCCCGGCCGCCGGCCCGCACGGGACAGCGCCGCCGCCATGGCCTTCTCCGGCTGGAGCGAGGGATGCAGATAGCCGCCGTTGAACTCGATCACCCCCGGCGGCGGCACGGCGAGCGAGACGGTGACCCCGGAGGCGTCCACGGTGCGCGGTACGAGTTCCGCGGCGGCGTCCGCGCTGAGCGCGACCTCCTGCCACGAGGTGTCGCCCAAGGGAGCGTCCCCGGAGCGTGGCCGGGCCCGGAAGGCACCGGCGCCCGGCCGGGTGACGACCAGCCCCTCGGCGGCGAGCTGAGCGAGGGCCCGGGAGACGGTCACCGGGCTCACCCGGAACCGCTCCACGAGTGCCCGGCTGGACGGGAGCTTTCCACCGGGAGAGTAGTGGTTGAGTTCCCGTCGCAGCTGGTTGGCCAGGTCACCGACGCTGCTACTCTGTTGCATGAAGACACAGAGTAGCGCTATCGCACCGAGCCGGATAGCGGTGAACGGCCGGCCGAAGGCCTCTCTCGGCACCCTCCAGGCCGCCCTCGGCGTCACCGCCTTCTCCCTCACCTTCCCGGCCACCGCGTGGGGCCTGGAAGGCTTCGGCCCCTGGTCGCTGGTCGCCGTGCGGAGCGTGCTCGCGGCGCTGATCGCGGGGGTGTGTCTGCTGAGCCTGCGTGTTCCGCTGCCCGCCCGGCGGCACTGGGCGGGCCTCGCGGTCGTCGCCGGCGGGGTGGTCGTCGGCTTCCCGCTGCTCACCACGCTCGCCCTGCAGACGTCGACCACCGCGCACGCCGCCGTCGTCGTGGGCCTGCTGCCGCTGACGACCGCGCTGATGTCCGCCCTGCGCGTGGGCACCCGCCCGTCCCGCACCTTCTGGGTGGCGGCGCTCGCGGGCGCGGCCGCGGTGCTCGCGTTCACGGTCCAGCAGAGCGGCGGCGCCCTGTCTACCGCCGACATCTATCTCTTCGCGGCCCTGCTGGTGTGCGCGGCCGGCTACACCGAGGGCGGGCGGCTGGCGCGGGTCATGCCGGGCTGGCAGGTGATCGGCTGGGCGCTGGCACTGTGCCTGCCGCTCACCGTGCCGGCCGCCGTGGCGGCCCTGTCGTTCGAGCCCGTACAGCTCACCTTCCACAGCGTGGCCGGCGTGCTGTGGGTCGCGGCGGGCTCGCAGTTCCTGGGTCTGGTCGTCTGGTACCGGGGCATGGCGGCCATCGGCATCCCCAAGGCCAGCCAGTTGCAGTTGGCCCAGCCGCTGCTCACACTGGTGTGGTCGGTGCTGCTGCTGGGCGAGCAGCTGACCGTGGCCGCCCCCTTGACGGCCGCGGCCGTGCTCGTCTGCATCGCCGTCACGCAACGGGCGCGAGGCTGAGCGGCGTTCGCACCGGTACCGGCCGGGGCTGTCCGCCGTAGACTCAACGTCGAGGACCGCTGCTCCCGCACATCGTGAGGAGGCCCCAGATGCGCGCAATCGTGGGCGACCAGCTTGTCCAGCACGGCAGGGTGGTCGGACAGCACGACAAGGTCGGCGAGATCGTCGAAGTGCTGGGCCAGAAGGGCGAACCCCCGTACCGCGTCCGCTTCCAGGACGGGCACGAGGGGCTGTGCTCACCGGGACCCGACACCGAGATCCGGCACAGGGAAACCACCACCGGGCGGTGATTCAGCGCGGGGGCGCCGCCTGCTGCCGGTAGTGGTCGGCGACCACCCGCGCCATGGCCCCGTGGGTGTCCTGTGCCACCTCCCGGGCCGCGAAGTAGACGTGCCCGCGCACCTCCGGATGGTCGCGGGCGTACGTCAGGTGCCGGGACAGCTCCGCCGGGTCCTGCCAGCCCGCCGGCTGGGCCTGGTCACCCGCCTTGTACAGCGCCTCCCCCACGTACAGCTGCGTCTTGGTGCCCCGCGCCACCTGCGCCCACCAGGGGACGAGCTTGGCGTAGTCGGCGGCGGCGTTGCCCATGTGCCAGTACAGCTGCGGGCAGATGTAGTCGATCCAGTTCTCCCGGACCCACTTGCGGGTGTCCGCATACACGTCGTCGTAGGACTGCAGCGCCCGCGTGTCCGAGCCGCGCGGGTCTGTGGAGGCGTTGCGCCACACCCCGAACGGGCTGATCCCGAACCGGGTGCCGGGGCGGATCTGCTCGATGCGGGTGGCGGTGTCGCGCACCAGCCGGTCGATGTTGTCGCGCCGCCAGGCGGCGCGGCTCGGGAAGGCACCGCCGTGGGCGTCGTAGGCGTCGTCGTCGTCGAAGGTCTGGCCGGCGACCGGGTACGGGTAGAAGTAATCGTCGAAGTGGACGGCGTCGACCGGGTAGCGCGCCACCGCGTCCAGCATCGCGTCCCGCACGAACGTCCGGACCTGCGGCAGTCCCGGGTTGTAGTAGAGCTTCCCCCCGTAGCGCACCACCCAGTCGGGGTGCCGCCGGGCCGGGTGGGAGGCGACGAGGCGGCTGGGGTCGGTGTGCGTCGCGATCCGCAGCGGGTTGAACCAGGCGTGCAGCTCCAGCCCCCGGGCGTGCGCCTCGGCGACGGCGGTGCCGAGCGGGTCCCAGCCGGGGTCGCGGCCCTGGGTACCGGTGAGGTATTGCGACCACGGCTCGTGCGGCGACGGCCACAGCGCGTCGGCCGTCGGCCGCACCTGGAGGATCACGGTGTTCAGCCGCCGCCGCGCCGCCGCGTCCAGGTGGGCGAGCAGCTCGGCGCGCTGCACGGCGGCGGACAGGCCGGTGCGCGAGGGCCAGTCGCGGTTGCCCACGGTGGCCAGCCACACGCCCCGCATCTCGGTGGTGGCGCGGGGCCGCCGCGCGGAGGCCGCCCCCGCGTCGCCCGCCGTGGCCAGCGTCGACAGTGCGGCCAGCGCGAACGCCCGGCGTGACAGCCGTCCCATGGAAAACACCCCTGTACTCTGCGCATGAACTCGGTCACGGATCGTCTCCGCGGCACAGCATGCCCCCACCCGTGCGATCGATCATCGATACTTACGGGTAACGTGCACGAACGGAGCAGGCACCGAACCGGGCGGACCTGCCGAGTCAGCGAAGGGGACGATGTGACCGACATCGAGCGCGTCGGAGTGGTGGGCTGCGGCCAGATGGGAGCGGGCATCGCCGAGGTGTGCGCCCGCGCCGGACTGGACGTGAAGGTCGCCGAGACCACCGGCGAGGCCCTGGAGATCGGCCGTACCCGGCTGTTCAACTCCCTGTCCAAGGCGGCCGAGCGCGGCAAGATCAGCGAGGAGGAGCGGGACGCCACGCAGGCGCGCCTGAGCTTCACCACCGACCTCGGCGAGTTCGCCGACCGCGACCTGGTGATCGAGGCCGTCGTCGAGAACGAGCAGGTCAAGACCGAGATCTTCCAGGTGCTCGACCAGGTGGTGACCCGTCCGGACGCCATCCTCGCGTCGAACACCTCCTCCATCCCGCTGGTGAAGCTGGCGGTCGCCACCTCGCGCCCCGACCAGGTCATCGGCATCCACTTCTTCAACCCGGCCCCGGTGCAGCAGCTGGTCGAGCTGATCCCGGCGCTGACCACCTCCGAGGGCACGCTCGGCCGCGCCCAGCTGTTCACCGAGAAGACCCTCGGCAAGCACAGCATCCGCGCCCAGGACCGATCCGGCTTCGTGGTCAACGCGCTGCTGATCCCCTACCTGCTCTCCGCGATCCGGATGTTCGAGTCGGGCATCGCCAGCCGCGAGGACATCGACAACGGCATGGAGATGGGCTGCGCCCACCCGATGGGCCCGCTGAAGCTGTCCGACCTCATCGGCCTGGACACGGTGGCCTCGGTGGCGCAGAGCATGTACGAGGAGTACAAGGAACCGCTGTACGCCGCTCCCCCGCTGCTCCAGCGGATGGTCGACGCGGGCCGGCTGGGCCGCAAGAGCGGTTCCGGCTTCTACACGTACGGCTGATTACAGTCGGTAGGTTTTCGGCCAAGCGCGGGCCCGGCTCCGGTCTTCCGGTGCCGGGCCCGCGGCATTCACACACCGTGTGCACGCCGGGCACGCATATGCCCCGCGCACACGCTCCCCACGCGCCCACCAGGCGAGTTGACTCGTGGTGCGCATGCAAAGGATGTGATTCGACTACGGAAAGGAGCGGTTCGTGACCGCCGATCCGGAGCATTCCGTCGTCCACGGTGAACTCGCAGAGTTACGGCGCCGACTAGACGTGGCGTACGCACGGGTCGAGGGCGGGCTGGCGTTGCTCAGTCACCGCACCGAGGAGACGACCAAGGAACTGGACGAGGTGAACACCCGGCTCGTCACCCTGGAACACGCCCGCTGGCCGCTGCCGTCGGTCGCGGCCGTCACGGCCGTGGGCGCCCTGGTCGTGTCCCTCTGGCAGGCGCTGGGACGGTAGATCAGGGCAAGGTGTCCTGGCCCAGCCGGAGATGGTGCAGCAACAGCAGCGCGGCCGCCATGTTGGCGGCCGGGACCTCGCCGCGGGCGACCAGGTCGGGGACGACCTTGAGGGGGACCCACTCCCTGCGGTCCGACTCGAAGTCGTCCACCGGGTGCCCGACGTACTCACTTTCGTCCGCCCAGTAGATGTGGTGCCGGGCGTCGGTGAGTCCGTTGGACGGCTCCACGCTCATCAGGTGCCGCAGAGGTCCCGGCCGCCAGCCGGTCTCCTCCTCCAGCTCCCGGGCGGCCGCCCGCGCGATGTCCTCGCCGTCCTCGACGACGCCGGCGGCGAGTTCCCACCCCCAGCTGTCGGTGATGAAGCGGTGGCGCCACAGGAGCAGGACCTCGTTCGCCGCGTTCACCACCGTGGCCACGGCGACCGGCCGCATCCGTATCAGGAAGTGGTCGAGGTGCCGGCCGTCCGGCAGCTCCACATCCGCGAGGTTGACGCTGAACCAGCGGTTTTCATAGACAGTTTGTTCGTTCTGTTTCGTCCACTGCACGGTTCTGCCACCTTCCATCGAGTAAGTGGCAATATCGCAGCAGGGAGTCCGCAGCAGGTATCAGCAACGCCTACAGCGGTACACGCAAGGCCCCGTCGATGAGTTCGGCGGCCTCGGCCGTGCCCGCGCCACCGCTGCGCGCCAGATGCTCGCGCACCGCCCGGAGTCTGTCGCGCAGCCGCTGGGACTCCATGCCGCGGGCCTGCTCCGCCATCTGCACCGCGGTGGCCACCGCCTTCTCGGCGTTGCCCTGACGCAGCTCGACCGTGCTGAGCATGGCGAGCCGGTGCACGCGGCCCCGGTCGTGCGCCGGGGTGTCCACGGCGGCAGCGGCGTGCTCCCCGGCGGCGGCCAGCTCACCGAGGCTGAGCAGCGCCTCCGCCACCTGGACGTTGACCAGGCCCGGCTGGACATAGCCCGTCTCGTCGGGTTCGTGGCCGCGCCGGATACGTTCGGCGGCCTGCTCGGCCCGCCGGATGCAGGACAGGGCGCTCGTGCCGTCGCCGAGGTGCGCGTACGCCTTCGCCTGCATCGCGTACAGATCGGAGGCGAGGGCGGGGGTGATCTGCTTGCCGGCGGCGCGCAGCGCGGCCTCGGCGAACGCGACGGCCTGGCGGTGCTCCCGCATGAACAGCGACTGGTTGACCAGCAGCGCGATCACATACGCGCCGAGCCCTCGGTCACCACTGGCCTTGGCGAGCCGCAGCGCCTGGTGGAAGTAGCGCTGGGCGAGCCCGTGCGCGTCGGAGTCGTACGCGCAGATCCCGGCGATCGCCACCAACCCGCCCGTGGCCCGGTGGAGTTGGCGGCCGGTGGCGTCGGTGTAGCCGCCCCGCAGCAGCGGCGCCGCCTCGGCGTTGAGGAAGCCGACGATCCGGGCGCGGGTCGCTATGCCACCGGCCTTGCGGTAGAGCTGCTCGTAGTGGGCGCGGGCGGCGCGCAGCATGTCGAGGTCGGCTGGGGTGACCCGGTGCCGGCCGCCGCGGGAGACGTCCACGTCCTCGGGAGGGTTCTCCCACTCCCACACCGGCATCACCGCGGGCGTCCCGGTCACCGCCGGTGCGCCGAGGACGTGCGGCCGCTGCTGTTCGTCCGAGCGCCACAGGGCGGTGGCCCGCTCGACGAACCCGGACAGCGAGGTGGCGTGCGGGATCGCCTCCTGGCCCGGGACACCGAGGCCGATGTCGTCGAGGGTGACCGGGCGGTGCAGCCGGGCGGCGAGCACCTCGCAGATCAGGTCGGGCACCTGACCGCGCGGCCGCTGGCCCTTCAACCAGCGGGCCACGGCGGTGTGTTCGTAGCGGAGCGCGAGCCCGCGGGCGCGGCCGGCCTGGTTCACATGGGCCGCGAGACCGGCGTGCGAGACCCCCGCCTCGTCCAGGATCGCGTCGAGCAGAGTGTTGGGCTGCATGGGAGGCCCCCCGGGTGGCTCGGTGCCGACAGCGTAGTGAATCCGGCTTCACACGGGGTGTGAACGGAGTGCGCGCATCCGCAGCGTGCGCGCACTGTCGCGGAGAGTTTCCAACCGGTTGACTGAATTGCCTCGAAAGAGGCCGGCCGGGCCGCCGGCTCCCCCTCGTACAGTGCGGCGGCCCTGCCGGGGGCTGCGCAGGTGCCCGTGGGCTAGCGGTGCGTTGTCGGCTGGGCGTGCGTCGTGGCCGGTCGCGCGGTTCCCCGCGCTCCTGAAGGGCGTGGGAGTTCGCGTTCGTTGCGGAGTATCAGGAGGGCCACATCGTCGGGAAGGTTGCCGCTCGTATGCCGTAACAAACGGGTGAACACGGCGCCAAGGACGTCCTGCGGTAAGAGCGTGCCGTTGCGGTCGGCCTCGGTCAGCACGTCCGCCAGCGGGAAGAACCGGCCATGACCGTCCCGGGCGTCCTCGGCCCCGTCCGTGAAGAGGAACAGCGCGTCGCCCGGGCGGAGTTCGCCGTGGCGTACGGCGGGCAGGTCGGCCGGCAGCGGGAACGGGCCGAGCGGCGGCAGGGGCTCGGTCCGGGCCAGCGGCTCGACGCCGGTCTCCCGGAGCCGGTACGGCCAGGGATGGCCGCAGTTGAGCGCCCGCACCTCTCCGTCCGGGCAGATCTCCAGCAGCAGTACGGTCACGAACTCCTCGGCCTGCTCCACGCGTGGACGCTCGCGCAGGTGCCGGGCCAGCGCGCGGTCCAGTCTGTGCAGCACCCGGCCGAGTTCGGGCTCGTCGTGCACGGCCTCGCGGAAGCTGCCCAGCACGGCGGCGGCCGTCCCGAGCGCGTCGAGCCCGTGCCCCCGTACGTCGCCCATCACGACCCGCACGCCGTGCTCGGTGGCGATCACCTCGTACAGGTCGCCGCCGACGGAGGAACCGCGTTCGGCGGACAGCTGGGCCGCGGCGACGTTCAGCCCGTCGACGCGTGGGGGCAGCGGCCGTAACAGCGCGCTCTGGGCGGCACCCGCGACGCGGCGGGCCTGCCTGAGCTCACGCAGCAGCGTCCGGCGGACATGGAGGACGAGGCCGGTGCCGACGGCGAAGAACACGGCGCTGGTGACGATCCGCGCGCCCAGGGAGGTCTGCTGGGCGAGCGGACAGGCCAGTTTGTACGTGATCGCCATGGCACCCCACACCGTGGGCAGCCCCAGGGCCCTGATACGGATCATGCGGGTGGCCTCCCATGCAGGCCGTGACAGCGCAGACCGACCCCGAAAGGCCGGTCCGATTCTGTCGCCGCATGGCCCGGTAGGACCAGATCACCGGGACATCCCACCCGAACGAGTGAGGTACTGCCGAGGCAGGCCCCGAAGGGGGGCGGGGAACCGCGCGACCGGCCACGGACGACCCGTGACCGGCCCAGGACGCGGCCCCCCTCAGGGAACTAGCCGCGCAACTCCGCGCCCGTACGCTCCGCGGCCAGCGCGACCGCGGCATCCCGCGCCGCGGACGCCTCGTCGACGGTCAGCGTCCGGTCCCCGGCCCGGAAGCGCAGCGCGTACGCCAGCGACTTCCGGTCCGCGCCGAGCTGCTCGGCGTTCTCGTACACGTCGAACAGCCGGATGGACTCCAGCAGTTCGCCGGCGCCCTCGCGCAGCGCGGCCTCGACGTCCGCGTGCGCGACCGCCTGTTCGACGACCAGCGCGACGTCCTGCGTGGCCACCGGGAAGGAGGAGATGCTCGGCGCCTGCGGGGTGCCGTCCCCGACCTGCTCCAGGGCGTCCAGGTCCAGCTCCATCGCGCAGGTGCGCGCGGGCAGGCCCAGCGCCTTCAGGACACGCGGGTGCAGCTCACCCGCGTGGCCGACGACCCGCTCGGTGCCGTCGAGGGTGATCACGAGCTCGGCGCAGCGACCCGGGTGCCACGGCCCGTACCGGCCGCCGCGCACGACGAGTTCGGCACCGGCCTCACGGGCGACCGTACGCGCCGTCTCGACCGCGTCGGCCCAGTCGCCCGGCCGGCCCTTGCCCCACCAGCCGGCCTGCTCGCGGGCGCCCGCGAGGACGACGGCGACATGGCGCGGCTGCTCGGGCAGCACGGCGTCGAGCGCGGCGATCTCCTCGGCGGTGGGCCGACGGTCGACCGGCAGATGAGCGGCGGTGCCGCTGCGCTCGGCGCGCGGGAGGAAGACCAGTCCGGTCTCGAACAGCGCGAGGTCGTGCGAGCCCCGGCCGTCGTTGCGGCGCAGCGCGCCGAGCAGGCCCGGCAGCAGCGACGTACGAAGGGCGGGCTCCTCGTCGTTGAGCGGGTTGACCAGCTTGACCACGCGGCGGGCGGGGTCGTCGGCGTCGAGGCCGAGCTGGTCGAAGACCTGCTCGCCGACGAACGGGTAGTTCGGCGCCTCGACGTAGCCGGCCCCGGCCAGCGCCCGGCCGACCCGGCGGTGCAGCCGCTGCCGGTGCGTCAGACCGCGGCCCGAGGTGGGCCTGGGCAGCGTGGAGGGCAGGTTCTCGTAGCCCTCCAGGCGGATGACCTCCTCGGCGAGGTCGTTCCGCTCCAGGAGGTCGGGCCGCCAGGACGGGACGGTGACGATCAGCTCGTCCTGCCCGTACACGTCACAACCGACCTGCTGGAGGCGCCGTACGACGGTCTCGCGGCCGTACTCGACGCCCGCGACCTTGTCCGGGTGGTCGGCCGCGACGGTGATGGTGTGCGGCGCGGACGGGGCCATGACCTCGGTGACACCGGCCTCGGCAGTGCCGCCCGCGAGCAGCACCAGCAGGTCGACCGTGCGCTGGGCGGCGGCCGACGCGGCCTGCGGGTCGACGCCCCGCTCGAAGCGGCGGGAGGCCTCGGAGGACAGCTTGTGGCGGCGGGCCGTGCGCGCGATCGACACCGCGTCGAAGTGCGCGGCCTCGATCACCACGTCGGTCGTGGCGCCCTCGGTGACGGGGGTCTCCCCTGCCCGAGCGGAGTCGAGAGCCTGGGGGAGGTCGGCGATCTCGGTGTCGGCGCCGCCCATGACGCCCGCGAGCCCGATGGGGCCACGGTCGTCGGTGATCACCAGGTCCTCGGCGTGCAGCTTGCGCTCGACCCCGTCGAGGGTGACGATCTTCTCGCCCTCGGCCGCCCGCCGGACGCCGATGGTGCCCTGGACCAGCTTGCGGTCGTAGGCATGCAGCGGCTGGCCGAGCTCCATCATCACGTAGTTGGTGACGTCGACCGCCAGCGAGATCGGGCGCATGCCGACCTTCTGCAGCCGGCGCCGGAGCCAGATCGGGGAGCGGGCCTCGGGGCGCAGCCCGGAGACGGTACGGGCGGTGAAACGGTCGCAGCCCATCGGCTCGGAGACCTTCACCGGGTAGCCGTAGGCGTTCGGCGCCGGTACGTCGAGCAGGGCCGGGTCGCGCAGCGGCAGGCCGTAGGCGATGGCGGTCTCGCGGGCGACGCCGCGGAGGGACAGGCAGTCGCCGCGGTTGGCGGTGACGGCGATGTCCAGCACCTCGTCGACCAGCTCCAGCAGCTCGATCGCGTCCTTGCCGACCTCGGTCTCGGGCGGCAGCACGATGATGCCCTTGGTGCCGTCGTCGCCCATGCCCAGCTCGTCGCTGGAGCAGATCATGCCGTGCGAGGTCTTGCCGTAGGTCTGGCGCGCGGAGATCGCGAAGCCGCCGGGCAGCACGGCGCCCGGGAGGACCACGACGACCTTGTCGCCGACGGCGAAGTTACGGGCGCCGCAGACGATCTCCTGGGGCTCGCCGGTGCCGTTGGCCTGCCCGACGTCGACCGTGCAGAAGCGGATCGGCTTCTTGAAGCCCTCCAGCTCCTCGATGGTCAGCACCTGGCCGACGACCAGGGGGCCCTTGAGGCCGTCGCCGAGCTGCTCGACGGTCTCGACCTCCAGACCGGCCGAAATGAGCTTGGCCTGCACGTCACGACCGGTCTCCGTCTCCGGCAGGTCGACGTACTCCCGCAGCCAAGAAAGCGGGACCCGCATCAGATCTCCATCCCGAACGGCCGGGTGAACCGGACGTCACCCTCGACCATGTCTCGCATGTCCTCGACGTTGTGGCGGAACATCAGCATCCGCTCGATGCCGAACCCGAAGGCGAAGCCGCTGTACTTCTCCGGGTCGACGCCGCAGGCGGTGAGCACCCGCGGATTGACCATGCCGCAGCCGCCCAGCTCGATCCAGCCCTCGCTGGAGCAGGTGCGGCAGGGCCGGTCGGGGTTGCCGACGGAGTCGCCGCGGCAGACGTAGCACACCATGTCCATCTCGGCGGACGGCTCGGTGAACGGGAAGAAGTTCGGCCGCAGCCGGGTCTTCATGCCCTCGCCGAACAGCGACTGGACCATGTGGTCCAGGGTGCCCTTGAGGTCGGCCATGGTCAGGCCCTCGTCGACGGCGAGCAGCTCGACCTGGTGGAAGACCGGGGTGTGCGTGGCGTCCAGCTCGTCGGTGCGGTAGACGCGGCCGGGGCAGATCACGTACACCGGCAGGTCGCGCTCCAGCAGGGAGCGGATCTGCACCGGCGAGGTGTGGGTGCGCAGCACGACACCGGACTCGGAGCCGCCGTCCTCGCCCTGCACGAAGAAGGTGTCGGCCTCACCGCGGGCCGGGTGGTCCGGGCCGATGTTGAGGGCGTCGAAGTTGAACCACTCGGCCTCGGCCTGCGGGCCCTCGGCGACCTCGTAGCCCATGGCGACGAAGACGTCCTCGATGCGCTCGGAGAGCGTGGTCAGGGGGTGCCGGGCGCCGGCGGGCACCCGGTCGTGGGGCAGCGTGACGTCCACCGCCTCCTCCACCAGCACCCGGGCGTCCCGCTCGGCCTCCAGTTCGACCTGGCGCGCGGCCAGGGCCTTGTTGACGGCGCCGCGTGCCTGGCCGACCAGCTTTCCGGCGGCGGCCTTGGCGTGCGGGGGCAGGGCGCCGATCTCGCGGTTGGCCAGCGCCAGCGGAGAGGTGCCGCCGGTGTGGGCGACCTTGGCCTCCTGGAGCGCGTCGAGGGAGCCTGCGGCGGCGAAGGCGGCGAGCGCCTCGTCCCGCATGCGCTCGATCTCTTCCGGTTTCAACGCCTCGACCTCGACAGGGTCGTACGACTTATTGGGTGCCGACATCTCTTCCCGTGCTTCCGATTGGCTGGCTGAAGTCCCCGTCACCGACTGGATGGGCCGTCTGTGGGACACAAAGGTGCCAAAGGCCGAGTCTAACGGGGTGGGGGTGTACGAATGCGCCCGTGGCCGTCAGGCGAGATACGCCGGCGCGGCCACGGGCAACGTAAATCGGAACTCCGCGCCGCCGTCGGGGGCGCGTCCGACCGTGATGGTGCCGCCGTGGGCCTCGACGATGCCCTTGACGATGTACAGCCCGAGGCCCGTGCCGCCGCGCTTGCTGCCCCGCCAGAAGCGGGTGAAGACGCGGTTCATGGACTCCTCCGGGATGCCGGTGCCCTCGTCGCTCACGGTGACCGATGTGCCGGCGTCCTCTCCTTCGCGCGGGGACGCGGCGGGCGTGATGTCGATGGTGACGGTTCCCTCGCCGTGCCGCACGGCATTTTCGATGAGGTTGCTGAGCACCTGGTCGATCTTGTCGGGGTCGGCCCAGAGCGCGGGCAGCGGCTGCTCCAGGCGCAGCAGGAACCGGTCGGCGGTCAGGCCCGCCGCGACGTACGCCTGGATGTGCCGGCCGACGGCGGCGCCGATGTCGACCGGCTGGCGGCGCACCTCCAGCCGGCCCGAGTCGATCCGGGAGATGTCGAGCAGCTCGGCGATGAGCCGGGTGACGCGGTCGGCGTCGGCGTCGACGGTCTCCAGCATCAGCCGTTTCTGGTCGTCGGTGAACCTCTCCCACTTGGCCAGCAGCGTGGCCGTGAACCCCTTGACGGAGGTGAGCGGCGAGCGCAGCTCGTGGGCGACGGTGGCGATCAGCTCGGCGTGGCTGCGCTCGGTGCGGCGGCGGGCCTCGGTGTCCCGGAGCGAGACGACGACGCGGCGGACGGGTCCGGTGGGCTCGCCGCGCACGTAGCGCACCGAGACGAGCACCTCCCGCCCGCCCGGCAGCAGCAGGTTCCGCTCCGGCTGCCGGACCCGGATGGCGAGGCCGCCGTAGGGGTCGGTCAGCTGCCACCAGCGCCGGCCCTCCAGGTCCTCCAGGGGCAGCGCCTTGTCGAGCGGCTGTCCGAGGACGTCGGTGGCGGCGACGGCGGTGATGCGTTCCGCGGCGGCGTTGAAGCAGATCACGTGCCCGTTCTCGTCGGCGACGACGAGGCCGTCGGGCAGGTCGTCGGGGTCGATGCCGTGCCCGGCGGGATCGCCTTGCCGGGACGCGGGCGGTCGCCGCACGTCCCGTCCCCC
Organism: Streptomyces sp. NPDC059861; assembly: GCF_042731435.1. Taxonomy (NCBI): domain Bacteria; kingdom Bacillati; phylum Actinomycetota; class Actinomycetes; order Kitasatosporales; family Streptomycetaceae; genus Streptomyces; species Streptomyces sp. NPDC059861. The sequence continues at coordinate 64,042 of NZ_JBHWJQ010000023.1, forward strand.
CGGAGCGCTGCTCGTGCCGACGCTCATCCGCGTACCCCACCTCTCAGACGGCGCAGGAGGCCCCCGAGCTGGTCACCCTACTAGCTCCCGGTCACGCTGCGGCAGCCTCCGGGGGCGCGCTGTGCACGGGCCGACGCGTAGAGGCATACGGCCGCGGCGGTCGCGAGGTTCAGGCTCTCGGCCTTCCCGTGGATCGGGACCCGCACGACGGCGTCCGCAAGGGCGCGGATCTCCTCGGGCAGGCCCCAGGCCTCGTTGCCGAAGACCCAGGCGGTCGGCCCGCCCATGGTGCCCTTGTCGAGCTCGTCGTCGAGGTCGTGCCGCCCGGCCCCGTCGGCGGCGAGGATGCGCACCCCGGCGTCCTTCAGTCCCGCGACGGCCCGCTCGACGGGCACCCCGACGGCGACCGGCAGATGGAACAGCGACCCCACGGAGGCGCGCACCGCCTTGGGGTTGTAGAGGTCGACGGACGCGTCGGTCAGGACGACGGCCTCGGCACCGGCGGCGTCCGCGCAGCGCAGCACGGTCCCGGCGTTGCCAGGGTCCCGCACGTGCGCGAGCACGGCGACGAGCCGGGGGCGGGCGGCGAGGATCTCCTCGAAGGGCGTGTCCAGGAACCGGCAGATGCCGACCAGCCCCTGCGGGGTCACGGTCGTGGAGATGTCGGCGATGACCTCTTCGGAGGCCAGATGCACCCGGGCGCCGGTGTCGCGGGCCTCGCCGACGACGTCGGCGTACCGCTCGGCGGCCTCGACGGTCACGAACAGCTCCACGAGGGTCCCCGGCTGCACCCCGGCCTCGCGCACGGCCTGCGGCCCCTCTGCGAGGAACAGCTGCTCCTTCCCCCGGAAGTTCCGCTTGGCCAGCCGCCGCGCGGCCAGGACCCGGGGGCAGCGGGGGGAGATCAGCTCGGGGCTGGCGGGGGGCATGTACAGCTCACCTTCGTACTACGGATCGCGCCGCGGATCACGGGCGCGAGTGGACCTGCACAGGGCGCGGGGAACTGCGCGACCAGCCACCGGCGACCCGCGGCTTCGACGACCACGCGGACACAGCAGGACCCGCAGGCTGACACCTGCGGGTCCTCGGTCACGTCGGCCTAGAGCCGGCGCAGCGTCACGCGGCCTTCGGCGCGTTGACGTCCGCCGGCAGCGCCTTCTGCGCGACCTCGACGAGCGCGGCGAACGCGCCGGCGTCGTTCACGGCCAGCTCGGCCAGGATCTTGCGGTCGACCTCGACGTTCGCGGCCTTCAGACCCTGGATGAAGCGGTTGTACGTGATGCCGTTGGCGCGGGCAGCGGCGTTGATGCGCTGGATCCACAGCTGGCGGAAGTCACCCTTGCGCTTCTTGCGGTCGTTGTAGTTGTAGACCAGCGAGTGGGTGACCTGCTCCTTGGCCTTGCGGTACAGGCGCGAGCGCTGACCGCGGTAGCCGGAGGCCTGCTCGAGGATCGCCCGGCGCTTCTTGTGGGCGTTGACTGCCCGCTTGACGCGTGCCACTTTTTAACTCCTTGTAGCGGGGCCGTGGTTGTCCTCACACGGCCCGGAATCGATGGGGTCCCGGTCCAGACGTACGACGCTCAGTGGCGCCCGTACGTCACTTGCCGAGAAGCTTCTTGATCTTCGCGGCGTCGCCCGGGGCCATCTCGGCGTTGCCGGTGAGGCGACGCGTCACGCGGGACGACTTGTGCTCGAGCAGGTGGCGCTTGCCGGCGCGCTCACGGAGCACCTTGCCGGAGCCGGTGATCTTGAAGCGCTTGCTGGCACCGCTGTGCGACTTGTTCTTCGGCATAGCGCCGTTCTCTCCTCGTCGGTGGCGCTCCGGTGCCCGGTCACGAAAACCGGGCACTGTGGAGCGTCGCTCTCTGTTTCGGTTAGGTCCTGGGGACTCGCGTCCCCCGGGGTCACGCCTCGGCGGAAGCCTCGGCCGGGGCCTCGGCGATCTCGTCGTCCGCCGGGATATCGCCGTCCGCGGCGTTCTGCGACTTGCCGGGATTGGCCTTCGCCTCGGCCTTGCGGGCCTCCTGCGCCTGGCGAGCCTCGGCCATCGCCTCGGTCTTCTTCTTGTGCGGACCGAGAACCATGATCATGTTTCGGCCGTCCTGCTTCGGGTTCGACTCGACGAAACCGAGGTCCTGGACATCCTCCGCGAGCCGCTGCAGCAGCCGGTAGCCCAGCTCGGGCCGGGACTGCTCACGTCCACGGAACATGATCGTGATCTTGACCTTGTCGCCCTGCTTGAGGAACCGGACGACGTGACCCTTCTTGGTGTCATAGTCGTGCGGGTCGATCTTCGGCCGGAGCTTCATCTCCTTGATGACCGTGTGCGCCTGGTTCTTGCGCGCCTCACGGGCCTTCATGGCCGACTCGTACTTGAACTTCCCGTAGTCCATGAGCTTGCAGACGGGCGGACGGGCGTTCGCCGCGACCTCGACCAGGTCCAGGTCGTACTCCTGCGCAAGCTCCAGTGCCTTAGCGAGCGGGACAATGCCCACCTGCTCGCCACTGGGACCGACAAGTCGCACCTCGGGAACGCGAATCCGGTCGTTGATGCGGGGCTCGGCGCTGATGGATCCTCCTCGGTAGCACCACGCGACGGTCTGGCGGACAGCCGCGTAACGTCTCTGTTCGATAGACCAAACCGCGCCGAAGCACAAGAAATGCCCCGGCCGATCACAGGCGGGGGCTCCTCGAACAACCGGAGCGACCGCCGCGGTGACCGCGGGGCGCACTTTCGGGCGGGTGCCGTCACGGAGGACAGGACCGCCTGACCGGTGACCCGCCGCCCGGATGAGCGGTCAGGTGGGAGTTCGAAAGCCTCCACTTGTAGGTCGGGCTCGTTGTGCGGTGAGGCATACGTGTCCGACCGGTCGTTACACAAGGTTAGCAGCCTCGGCCGGAATCGGCTAACCGAGGCCCACTGGGGCCGGCTCTCCCTCTGCCCCTATGGTGAAAGGCATGAGTGAAGAGACGCCCGACTTCAACGCCATGACCCGCGACATCGCCGAGGTCCCCGCGGTCGAGGTGATCGTGACGGTCGCCGTCAACCTGATGAGCGCGGCCGCGGTGAAGCTCGGTCTGACCGAGGAGGGCGAGAAGCACAAGGACCTGGACGAGGCCCGCAAGCTGATCCACGCCCTCGCGGGTCTGCTGGACGGGAGCGCGACCGAGATCAGCTCTTTCCACGCGGCCCCGCTGCGGGACGGCCTGAAGTCGCTCCAGCTGGCGTTCCGCGAGGCGTCCCTCGTGCCCGACGAACCCGGCCAGGGCCCGGGCGAGAAGTACACGGGCCCGGTCTACAGCTGATCCCGGCCTCAGGCCGAGTCACCCTCGTACGTACAGGGGCTCGCCCGGTGGTGTGGTCCCGGCCGGCAGCAGTGCCAGGTCGAGGCCGCGCACCAGGCGGGCCCTCAGTGTCTCGTCGGCGGCCATCCGCCGCGCCACCGCGCGGGCGGCCTCGGCGGGGGCGGCGGCCGGGTCGAGGACGAGGGCCAGGGTGCCGTCCGCCTGTCCGGGCCCCAGGTGGGCGCGGAGCACGGCGGGCTCGGCGGCCACGGCGTCCCGTACCGCCGCGACGACCGCGGGGTCGGTGAGCGGGTCGGTGCTCGTGCGCCCCTCGGCCAGCGCGAGCAGCGCGGGGCCGGTCAGCTCGAACGGCACGGGACCGGCCAGGTCCAGCACGACGGTGTCCGCCTTCTCGTGCGCGGCGGCCTGGAGGGCCTGGTGCAGCGGTACGGCCACCGGACGGGCCTGCGCGTCCCAGCGGGCCAGCGCCTCGGTGGACGTGAAGGCGGGCAGGGCCGTGCGGCCGCCTGCCTTCAGCGTGGGTACGGCCATGTCGCTGGTCTTCTCGCGGCGCAGCCCGTTCTCGTCCTCCTCGACCTCGCCGAGCACGGCGACCACGGGGACGAGCAGCCGGGCGCCCTTCAGCGCGGCCAGCACGGGTCCCACGGCGGTGCGGTCCTCGGCCCAGGCGGCGAGCGCCGCGCTCAGCCGGGGGTCGGCGGAGCCGTCGTCGTCGGAGAAGCCGGGGTCGGGAATGTTCTTGTTCGCCACGGTCACCGACCCTATCGGGGGGAGCCGCAGACCGGCGCGGCGCCCACCATGGAGGTATGGACCGACCCGGAGTCCGCCGCGCCCTGATCGGCGCCTGCGCTGCCTCCGCCGTCGCGCTGGGCGGTACGGCGGGCGGTGCGGCGTGGGCGCTCCCCGGGACGTGGGCCTTGTCGCCGGCCGTGACGCCGTCGGCCTCGGTGGCGGCGAGCGGGGAGACAAGGCTGGGCGGGGAGACAAGGCTGGGCGGGGAGACAAGGCTGGGTGGGGAGACAGGGATGGGCGGGGAGACAGGGATGGAAGGTGTGACGCGGTCGACGGTGGACCATGACGCGGCGCTGGCCCGGGCCATGGGGACCGTGCCGGTCGAGGACGGGGCCGAGGTGTCGGTGGCGGTGCTGGACCTGGCGTCCGGACAGAGCGCCGCGTACGGCGACACAGCCTTCGGCACCGCGAGCATCGTCAAGGTGGACATCCTGGCGGCGCTGCTGCTTCAGGCGCAGGACGCCGGGCGGGAACTGACGGCGGGGGAGAAGTCGTACGCCACCGCGATGATCGAGCGCAGCGACAACGACTCCGCGTCGGCCCTGTGGCGCGCCATCGGCGCGGAGGAGGGACTGGACGCCGCGAACGAGCGGTTCGGGCTGACCGGGACCGAGGGCGGCCGCAGGATGGAGTGGGGGCTGACCAGCACGACGGTGGCCGACCAACTCGCCCTGCTGCGGCAGGTGTTCGCGGCGGAGTCGGAGCTGAGCGCGGCCTCGCGGGCGTATGTCCAGGAGCTGATGGGGCGGGTGACCCGCGGTCAGCGGTGGGGGGTGTCGGCGGCCGGGGGCGCGTCCGGGTGGGCCCTGAAGAACGGCTGGCTGCCCCACAAGGAGACCGGGCTGTGGGACGTCCACAGCATCGGCCGGGTGACGGTCGACGGCCGTGCCTTCCTGGTGGCGGTGCTGTCGGACGGCAACACGACGAAGGAGAGGGGCATCGCGCTGGTGGAGTCGGCGGCGCGGGCCGCCGTCTCGGTGTTCCCAGGGGAGGCGCCGGCGTGGGCCACCGCGTCCGCGACGCCCGGCTGAGCGGGCGGAGGATGTCATCGGAGTGGGGAAGCAGGCGTCGTGTCCGTCCCGGGCCACGGGGGTCTGGGCTTGGGGTTCCCGTGTGCCCCGGGAGGAGCCGGCCGCCGGGACGCGCCGACGGCGGACGGGGCGCCGAGCCGGTGCGGCTAGAAGGCGTCGTACTCGCGGCGGGCGCGCCAGAGCACCACGGCCGCGACCAGGAGGACGCCGCCCACGCTGCCGGCGAGGGGGCCGGCCCAGCTCGCGGTGTCGTCGTCGGAGTCTTCGGTGTCCGGGCCGGGCCCGAAGTACTTCTCGCCGTACGACGCCGAGCGCAGGCCTTCCGGGTCGAGGCGGCCGGCCTCCTCGATGGCGGCGGCCGGGTCGATGAAGCCGAAGCCCCGCGAGTCGTCACGGCCGTCGGCGGGGGCGTCGCGGGCGGTGTCCTCGAGGAGCTGTTTTATCTGGGCCGGGGTCAGGCCGGGGTGGGCCGCCTTGACCAGGGCGACGGCGCCGGAGACGAAGGCGGCGGCGGCACTGGTGCCCCAGCCCTCGTAGTACTTGCGGTCGGGGTCGGCGATCACGACGTCGACGCCGGGGGCGCTGACCGTGGCGTACCAGCGGCGGGTGGAGAAGGAGGCGCGGGTGCCGAGGCGGTCGACGGCGGTCGCGGCGATCACACCGGGGTAGGCGGCCGGGTAGGAGATGTGGTCGCCCTTCTCGCCGCCGTTGCCGGCCGAGGCGACGACGACGGAGCCCTTCCTCAGTGCGTACTGGACGGCCTCGTCCTCCGCGGGTTCGGGGTGCGCGGAGGCGGAGTCGTCGCCCAGGGAGAGGTTGATGACGTCGGCGCCCTGGTCGGCGGCCCAGCGGATGCCGTCGGCGAGGGCGTTGCCGCGGGTCTTGCGGGCCTTGGCGCGGGCCGGGTCGCCGTCCTCCAGGATGACGCGGACGGGCAGGATCCTGGCCTCCGGCGCGATGCCCATGACGCCGTCGCCGTTGCCGTCCCCATGGCCGTGTCCGGCGATGATGCCGGCCATGGCGGTGCCGTGCCGGGCCCACGCCCGGTCCCCGCGGCCGGCGCCGAAGCCGACCATGTCCTTGGTGGCCAGCACGTTGCCCGCGAGGTCGGGGTGGTCGTCGTCGACGCCGGTGTCCAGGACGGCGACCGTGACGCCGGCGCCCTTGGTGGTCTGCCAGGCGTCCTCGGTGTGCATGGCCTCAAGGGCCCACTGCTGGCCGCGGATGCCGTCCGCGTGCGCCACGGTGGGCGGGACCAGGGCGACGGAGGAGGCGAGCAGGACGCCGAGCAGTCCCGCCCTGCGGGTGGTGGGGTTCATGAGGGCCGTTCCGGGGACGACGTGACGGACTTGCGCAGGCCGCGCTCGACCCGGTCGGCGAGGCCCTTCGCCTCGTGGCCGAGGCCCGCCTGGGCGACGGCGGTGGTGGCGCCGGAGCGCGTGGCGTCGGCGGCGGACTGGGGCTCGTCGACGGTCCGGTCGTCGGCCCAGCCGGAGACGGCGTAGACGACGACCGGGGCGTCGGTCAGCACGGAGACCGTCCAGGAGGCCCGCTGCCCGTCGCCGAAGCCCGCGGCGACGGTGTCGCGCGCGGCGTACGGGCGGGGCATCAGGTCGGCACGCCGGTCCAGGCGGTCCTTGTCGAAGCGGGTCTCCAGCGAGCGCATCGCGGTGGCGTCGGCCTTGGTGAAGAGCACGCCGACGGTGGTGACGTAGCTCTGGGTGGCGTCGGTGTAGGTGGCGCGGAGCAGGCGCTCGCAGCCGACCGGGGCGAGGGCCTTGCCGAGCAGCGGGTCGAACGCGCCGGCGCAGTCGCTGTCCGGTGCGACGGCGATACGCGTCCAGAGCCTGTCGGCTCCGCCGGGGCCGGCGCCGCGGCCCTGCACGGTGGGCGGGAACAGCTGGTCGACGGGCACGCTGTGCCACAGGCCTCCGGCGGCGGCGTAGGTCCCGGGCTCGCCGCTCTCCCCGGAGTCCCCGGCCAGCCAACTCCCGGCCACGGCACCCCCGATGAGCCCGGCGCCGAGGACGAAACAGACGGCCGCCGCAACGGTGCGCCGCCGGACGAGCCTGCCGGACCAGCCGGTCCGCGCGGGGTCGCCGAACGCCTCGGACTCACCGAAACCGACCACGGGCCGCGGCCGCCCCGGGCCGAACGACCCACCGGCTGTGTGCTGGGCACCCCAGGAGTGGACGGGGTTCGGGGTCACGGCCGCGACGGCTTCCGTCGAGGCGCCCGCAAACCCACGCCTGCTCTCCGGCGCGACGGGCCGCAGGCGCCGGGTCGTCTCCGAGGGATCCTCGACGGGCGGCACGGCTGGACGGTGCCCCGGACGGGGCGGGGCATCAGGGAAACGGGCGGAGGCCGGCGGCGGGGGCGGGGTGCCAGCGCCGGTGTCCTGACTCCCCGCCGCACGACGGCCAGGAACCCGGACGTCCAGCGGCGATGACCCACTGGAGCGCGTGCCGGTGTCCGACGACGAGGGGCCGGGGGACGGCGACGAGGGGGTGGGGGCCTGCGGGTGCTGGGGGGACTGGGGCCCGGGGGCCTTCGCGGGGGTTTCCGCGTCGGCGTTCGACGGTCTCGGGGGGTGGGGCGGGCGGGGCGGGATCGGGGCGTGCTGCGCTTCCGTGCTCATGCAGCCCCCGTTTCCTCGTGCCCGTGCCCGTCTCCCCGTACGCGGGCCGCCTCGTCAAGTCGTCGCACGCATACCCGCGCGGACGGTCCGGCATCCCGGCGCGGCGGCGGGCGGAGTCGTTCCTCCCTGCGTGCGCGTCACTCTACGGGTTGCCCCGGCAGATGAGGGAACCAGTCCGCGAGGCCGGGGCATCTGCCCGGAACATCCCCCTACCCTGCGGTAATCCTGTCTGGCAGGCTTCGTTCATGACTGCGCGCGCCGCCGACCGGGCCCGTTACGACCGGGCCACCGCCCATCTCGACGCCCCTGTTGCGATCGTGGACCTGGACGCCTTCGACGCCAACGCGGACGACATGGTCCGCCGCGCGGGCGGGAAGCCGATCCGCGTCGCCAGCAAGTCCGTACGCTGCCGCGCCCTGCTCGAACGAGTCCTGGCCAAGGACGGTTTCGCCGGGGTGATGTCGTTCACGCTCGCCGAGTCCCTGTGGCTGGCCCGCTCCGGGTACGAGGACGTCCTCCTCGCCTACCCGTCCGCCGACCGCGCCGGCTTCGCCGAACTCACCTCGGACGCCAAGCTCGCCGCCGCCGTCACGGTGATGGTCGACGACCCCGCCCAACTGGCCTTCATCGACGAGGCGCGGGACGGGGGCCGCGAAGTCGTGCGGGTCTGCCTGGAGTTGGACACGTCCCTGAGGCTGCTCGGCGGGCGGGTGCGCGTCGGGGCCCGCCGCTCGCCGCTGCACTCCCCCGCCGACGTCGCCGACCTGGCCCGGCTGGTGGCCCGGCGGCCGGGGTTCGAGGTCGTGGGGATCATGGCGTACGAGGGACACATCGCCGGGGTGGGGGACGCCGTCGTGGGGCGGCCGCTGCGCTCGCGGGCGGTGCGGCTGATGCAGGCCACCGCCCGGCGGGAGCTGGTCGAGCGGCGCGCGGCCGTGGTGCGCGCGGTGCGCGCCGTGGCGCCGGGGCTGGAGTTCGTCAACGGCGGCGGCACGGGCAGCGTTCAGCACACCGCCGCCGAGGACGCGGTCACCGAGATCGGCGCCGGGTCGGGGCTGTACGTGCCGCGGCTGTTCGACAACTACACGTCGTTCAGCGGCCGTCCGGCGGCGACGTTCGCCCTGCCCGTGGTGCGCAGGCCCGGCGTCGGCGTGGTGACCGTCCTCGGTGGCGGCTACCCGGCGTCCGGCGCGGCCGGCGTGGACCGGCTGCCGGTCCCGTATCTGCCCGAGGGCCTGCGCTACGACCCTCAGGAGGGCGCCGGTGAGGTGCAGACGCCGCTGCTCGGCTCACCGGCCGACGACCTGCTGATCGGCGACAAGGTGTGGTTCCGGCACGCCAAGGCCGGCGAGATGTGCGAGCGGTTCGACACGCTGCACCTGGTCCGGGGGGACCGGGTGACGGCGACCGTACCGACGTACCGGGGCGAGGGCCGCACGTTCCTGTGACGGTCAGCCGGCCGGACTGATACCGGCGCCGACCCCGCCGCCGGTGTCCGCGTCGCCGACCGGCCGGATCCCGTCGGTGATCCGGTCCATGTCGGCGGGCGGCGGCCCGGCCGGACCGGCGTCGAGCACGTAGCGCACGACGATCGGGGCCTGCGTGCCCACGCTGGACTGGAAGGCGAGGGACTGCACGTAGCCGCCGGGCCCCTCGGCGGTGACGACCCGCCACCGCACGAAGTACCCGGCGCGGCCCGCCACCGCGACCGGCCCCGACTTGACGACCCGGTGCGACTCGATGCCGCCGAAGGGGCGCCGGCCGACGATGTCACGGTCGTACGCCTCGTCGGCCGCGTCCGCGATGTCGGCCTTGGCCAGCGCCTCGGGGGACGTCCCCTCGCCGGCGGTGGCCGTGTGGGAGAAGACCAGGCCGTGCCGGCACTGCCCGGCGTCGCCCGGGCAGTCGTACGTCCCGTCGGTGGTCATCATGACGTGGTCCAGGCTGATGTTCTCCGGGCGGACCCAGCCGTCGAGCAACGGCAGGGTGATTCCGTTGAGTTCGTCGACCACGACGTTCGGGTCGTCCGCCGGGGACTCCTGGGACGTGGTGGGCGGCGTCGTGGTCGTGGTGCCCGGCGGCGCGGTCCCCGCCTGCGGGCCGCCGCCCTTGCCGTCGCCGTCGCCGCCCGTGCCGAGGACGACGGCGCCGGTGACCACGGCGGCGGCCAGGAGCGCCCCGGCGGCGGTCAGGGCCACGACCCTGCCGCGCGGGGAGGTGGCGCGACCTGCCGGGGACGGCGGGCCGGGGGGCTCGGGCGGGCGCCGGTGCCGGGTCCAGGCCGTGCCGTCCCACCAGCGCTCGACGTGCGGGGCCGACGGGTCGGGGTACCAGCCGGGCGGAGGTGACATGCTCACCCCGGCACTGTAGGCCGACGGCTACAGCGGTGTGACGTACGCCCCCGAGATCCCGCCGTCCACCAGGAAGTCGGTGGCGTTGACGAACGAGGAGTCGTCGCTGGCCAGGAAGGCGACGGCGGCGGCGATCTCGTCGGCCTCGGCGAACCGGCCGAGCGGGATGTGCACCAGGCGGCGCGCGGCGCGCTCCGGGTCCTTGGCGAACAGCTCCTGGAGCAGCGGGGTGTTGACGGGCCCGGGGCAGAGCGCGTTGACGCGGATGCCCTCGCGGGCGAACTGCACACCGAGTTCACGGGACATCGCGAGGACGCCGCCCTTGGACGCGGTGTACGAGATCTGCGAGGTGGCCGCGCCCATCCGGGCCACGAAGGACGCGGTGTTGATGATGGACCCCTTGCCCTGGCGGCGCATGTAGGGGATCGCCGCCTTGCAGCACAGGTAGACGGAGGTGAGGTTGACCTCCTGGACGCGCTTCCAGGCCTCCAGGCCGGTCTCCAGGATGGAGTCGTCGTCGGGCGGCGAGATCCCGGCGTTGTTGAAGGCGATGTCGACGCTGCCGTACGTCTCGTACGCCGTCCGGAACAGCGCCTCGACCTGCTCGGGGTCGGTGACGTCGACGTCGACGTAGATGCCGCCGGCCTCCTCGGCGGCCGCCTTGCCGCGGACCTCGTCGACGTCGCCGCAGACGACGTGCGCGCCCTCGGAGGCGAGCCGTCGGGTGGCGGCGAGACCGATGCCGCTGCCGGCTCCGGTGACGACGGCGGTACGGCCGACCAGCCGGCGGCAGATGCTTTCCTCGGGCGATGCGCTCACTGTGCGGGGCCTTCCGTGCGGGATTCCGTGCTGATGAAGACGTTCTTGGTCTCGGTGAAGGCGGCGAGCGCGTCCGGGCCCAGCTCACGGCCGATGCCGGACTGCTTGAAACCGCCGAAGGGGGTCCAGTAGCGCACGCTGGAGTGCGAGTTGACGGACAGGTTGCCCGCCCGGACGGCCCCCGAGACGCGCAGGGCGCGGCCGACGTCCCGGGTCCAGACGGAGCCGGCGAGGCCGTAGTCGGTGGCGTTGGCGAGGCGGACGGCGTCGGCCTCGTCGTCGAAGGGCAGGACGACGGCGACGGGGCCGAAGACCTCCTCGACGGCCACGCGCGCGTCGGGGTCGACGCCGGTCAGGACGGTGGGCGGGAACCAGAAACCGGGGCCTTCGGGAGCCTTGCCGCGGATGCCGGGCGCGGCCGGGTCGACGTAGGAGCGGACGCGGTCCAGCTGGGTCCGGGAGATCAGCGGGCCCATGTCCGTGGTCGCGTCGGCCGGGTCGCCGACGGTGACGGCCTCGACGGCGGGCGCGAGCAGCTCCAGGAACCGGTCGTAGGCGGTGCGCTGGACCAGGATGCGGGTGCGGGCGCAGCAGTCCTGGCCGGAGTTGTCGAGGAAGGACATGGGGGCGGCGGCCGCGGCGGCCTCCAGGTCGGCGTCGGCGAAGACGACGTTGGGACTCTTGCCGCCGAGTTCGAGGGTGACGCGCTTGAGGAGGGCCGCCCCCTTCGCCAGCACCTGCTTGCCCACGGCCGTCGAGCCGGTGAAGACGATCTTCGCGACGCCGGGGTGCTCGACGAGGGCGTTGCCCGCGACCGGGCCGTGGCCGGGGAGCACCTGGAAGAGGCCTTCGGGCAGGCCCGACTCCAGGGCGAGTTCGGCCAGGCGCAGGGCGGTCAGCGGGGTCGTCTCGGCGGGCTTGAGGATCACCGCGTTGCCCGCCGCGAGGGCCGGTGCGGTGCCCCAGGCCGCGATCGGCATCGGGAAGTTCCAGGGCGCGATGACGCCGACCACGCCCAGCGGTTCGAGGATCGTGACGTCGAGGCCGCCCGGCACCGGGATCTGGCGCCCGGTCAGCCGCTCCACTCCCCCGGCCGCGTAGTCGAGCAGGTCGCGGACGTTGCCGGCCTCCCAGCGCGCGTTGCCGATCACATGACCGGCCTCACGGACCTCCAACTGGGCCAGATCTTCGAGGTGTTCGTCCACCACGACGGCGAACCGGCGCAGCAGGCGGGCACGCTCACCGGGGGCCAGCGCGGCCCAGCCGGCCTGGGCCCGCGTGGCCCGTACGACCGCCGCGTCCACGTCCCGCGGTGTGGCGGCGGGGACGGAGGCGACGACCTCCTCCGTCGCGGGGTTGAGTACGTCGAGCAGTCGGGACACCTGATGCCTCACAGACGTTCGAAGGAGCGGCGCAGCTCCCAGTCGGTCACCGCGGCGTCGAAGGCCTCCAGCTCGACGCGCGCCATGTTGCGGTAGTGGGCGACCACCTCGTCGCCGAAGGCCGCCTGGGCGATCGGGCTGTTCTCCCACAGCTCGGCCGCCTCGCGCAGGGTGGTCGGCACCTGCGCGAAGCCCGCGGTGTACGCGTTGCCGGGGCAGGCCTCGGGCAGCTCCAGCTTCTGTTCGACGCCGTACAGACCCGCCGCGACCATCCCCGCCACCGCGAGGTACGGGTTGACGTCACCGCCGGGCAGCCGGTTCTCGAAGCGCAGCGACTGTCCGTGGCCGACGACCCGCAGCGCACAGGTGCGGTTGTCGTGGCCCCAGGCGACGGCGGTCGGGGCGAAGGACCCCGGCTGGAACCGCTTGTACGAGTTGATGTGCGGCGCGTAGAGCAGCGAGAAGTCCCGCAGCGCGGCGAGCTGTCCGGCGAGGAAGTGCCGCATGAGCTCGGACATCCCGTCGTCGCCGGGCATCAGGCTGCGGCCCTTGTCGTCGGCGAGCGACAGATGGATGTGGCAGGAGTTGCCCTCGCGCTCGTCGTACTTGGCCATGAAGGTGATCGACATGCCCTCCTGGGCGGCGATCTCCTTGGCGCCGGTCTTGTAGATCGCGTGCTGGTCGCAGGTGACCAGGGCCTCGGCGTAGCGGAAGACGATCTCGTGCTGGCCGGGGTTGCACTCGCCCTTGGCGGACTCGACGGTCATCCCGGCGCCGGTCATCTCGTTGCGGATGCGGCGCAGCAGGGGCTCGATACGGCCGGTGCCGAGGACCGAGTAGTCGATGTTGTACTGGTTGGCCGGGGTGAGCCCGCGGTAGCCGGCGTCCCAGGCCTGCTCGTAGGTGTCCCGGAAGACGATGAACTCCAGCTCGGTGCCGGCCTGCGCGCTCAGGCCGAGCTCCGCGAGGCGGTCCAGCTGGCGGCGCAGGATCTGCCGGGGCGCGGCCACGACCGGGGAGCCGTCGGCCCAGGCCAGGTCGGCCATCAGCAGGACGGTGGCCTCGTTCCACGGGACGCGGCGCAGGGTGCTCAGGTCGGGGTGCAGGGCGAAGTCGCCGTAGCCGCGGTCCCAGGAGGACATCTCGTAGCCGTCGACGGTGTTCATCTCGACGTCGACGGCGAGGAGGTAGTTGCAGCCCTCGGTGCCGTGCTCCAGCACCTCGTCGAGGAAGAAGCGCGCGGCGAACCGCTTGCCCTGCAGGCGCCCCTGCATGTCGGGGAAGGCCAGGACGACGGTGTCGATCTCGCCGCCCGTGACGAGGGCGTGCAGCTCCTCGACGCCGAGCGGGGGTGTGCGGTCTGCCACGGGAGGGCCTCCTTGGGGCTTCTTCCGTCGTCTGCCGGCTGCTGTGCGCTTCTGCCGGCCGGGCCGGGAGCCATAAGGTATTGCCGAGAACCATTGCTTGGGAAGGGGGCACGGCAAGATGGCGCTGAATCCGGTGAATTCCGACGGCGGCACCGGGGACCGGCTGGCACCGGTGCTGCGACCCGTGCGGGCGGGCAACGGCTTCGAGGAGGCGCTGGAGCAGATCCTGCAGGTCCTCCGGCTCGGGCTGGTGCCCGGCGGTGAGCGGCTGCCCGCGGAGCGGGAGCTGGCGGAGCGGCTCGGGATCAGCCGGGTGACGCTGCGCGAGGTCCTGAAGGTGCTCCAGGACCAGGGGCTGGTGGAGGCGCGGCGGGGGCGGTACGGCGGCACCTTCGTGCTGCCGCGCGCGGACGCCGGCGGCGAGGACGAGCTGCGGCGGCGGGTGGCCGGGGTCGACATCGAGGACGTGCTGCGCTTCCGCGAGGTGCTGGAGGTGGGGGCGGCCGGGCTGTGCGCGGCGCACGGGCTCACGGACCGGCGGGCGGAGCGGCTGCGTCAGGCGCTGACGGCGACGCACGAGGCCCCGCTGGCCGACTACCGGCGACTGGACACGCTGCTGCACCTCACGCTCGCCGAGTTGTCCGGGTCACCGACACTGACCGCGCAGTACGCGGCGGTCCGGGCCACGGTCAACGACCTGCTGGACTGCATCCCGCTGCTGGTGCGCAACCTGGAGCACTCGCAGCGCCAGCACGCCGCCGTGGTGGAGGCGGTGCTCGACGGGGACGCCGACGCGGCGCGGGAGATCATGCGGGAGCACTGCGGGGGGACGGCGGCGCTGTTGCGCGGGTTCCTGACCTGAGCCGGGCGGCGTGTCGCCCCGGGCGGCGTTTACCACGGATTAACGCAGGGGTCTTGCTTTCCCCGGCCGGCCACACAAAGGTATGCATCCACTCCATTGAGCCGGCGGCCGGTGACCGGCCGCGGCGCCTCCAACGACCCGTCCTTCGTGTCCGCCGCCCCCTGGGGAGTCGTCCCATGCCCGTGGATCCCGCAACACCGCCCACCGCCCCCGAGACGGACGACTACCTGGAACGCAGGGCGCTGCGCCGCGGCAGCGCCGGGTGGCTGCTGCTGACCGGCCTCGGCGTCGCCTACGTCGTCTCCGGCGACTACTCCGGCTGGAACTTCGGCCTGGCCGAGGGCGGCTTCGGCGGCCTGGCCATCGCCATGCTGCTCATGGGCGCCATGTACACCTGCATGGTCTTCGCGCTGGCCGAGCTCTCCTCGATCCTCCCCACGGCGGGCGGCGGCTACGGCTTCGCCCGCCGGGCCCTCGGCCCGTGGGGCGGCTTCCTGACCGGTACGGCGATCCTCATCGAGTACGTCCTGGCGCCCGCCGCGATCGTGATCTTCATCGGGGACTACGTCGAGTCACTGGGCCTGTTCGGCCTGGAGTCGGGCTGGCCGATGTACCTGGTCTGCTTCGCGATCTTCCTCGGCATCCACCTCTGGGGCGTGGGCGAGGCCCTGCGCTTCAGCTTCGTCGTCACGGGCATAGCGGTGGCGGCGCTGATCGTGTTCGCGGTGGCGGCCCTGCCCTCCTTCGACCTCTCCGGCCTCGACGACATCCCGGTGGACTCCGCGGCGCTCGGCGCGAACTCCTGGCTGCCGATGGGACTGCTCGGCATCTGGGCGGCGTTCCCCTTCGGCATGTGGTTCTTCCTGGGCGTCGAGGGCGTGCCGCTGGCCGCAGAGGAGACCAGGGACCCCGCCCGTACGCTGCCGAAGGCGATCCGCTGGTCGATGGGCATCCTGGTGGTCCTCGCGGTGGTCACCTTCTTCGCGGCGGCCGGGGCGCGCGGTTCGGCGGCGGTCCAGGACGCGGGCAACCCGTTGGTGGAGGCGCTCCAGCCGGACGGCGAGGCCACAGCGCTCAGCCGGATCGTGAACTACGCCGGCCTGGCGGGCCTGGTGGCCTCGTTCTTCTCGCTGATCTACGCCGGCTCGCGCCAGCTGTTCGCGCTCTCCCGCGCGGGTTACCTGCCGAGGTTCCTGTCCCTGACCAGCAGCCGCAAGGCCCCGTACCTGGGCCTGCTGGTGCCCGGGGCGATCGGCTTCGGCCTGGCCGCCGGCACGGGCGACGGTGCCCGGCTGCTGAACGTCGCGGTCTTCGGCGCCACGATCAGCTACGCGCTGATGTCCCTGTCGCACATCGTGCTGCGCCGCCGGGAGCCGCGCCTGCCGAGGCCGTACCGTACGCCGGGCGGTGTGCTGACGTCCTCCGCGGCCCTGGTCCTGGCCTGCGCGGCGCTGGTGGCGACGTTCCTGGTCGACGTGACCGCGGCGTTCATCGCGCTCGGCGTGTACGTCGTGGCCGTGGCGTACTTCGGCCTGTACAGCCGCAAGCGGCTGGTGGCGAAGGCGCCGGAGGAGGAATTCGCGGCACTGGCCGCGGCCGAGGCAGAGTTGGTCCGGGACTGAGCTCCACCGGTTCCGCGACCTCCTCGAAGTCGCTCGTACGTCTGTCCTCGCCGTGAAGGAGCACAAGGTGGCCAGGCCGCTGATCGGCGTCAGCACCTATCTGGAGACCGGGGCCCGCTGGGGCGTGTGGGAGCTGGACGCGGCACTGCTGCCGGCCGGCTACCCCCGCCTGGTGCAGCGGGCCGGCGGCCTGGCCGCGCTGCTGCCGCCGGACGCGCCGGAGCGCGCGGCGGCGACGGTCGCCCGGCTCGACGGCCTGGTGATCGCGGGCGGCCCGGACGTCGACCCGGACCGCTACGGCGCCGCGCGCGACCCGCGCACCGGGCCGCCGGCACGGGAGCGCGACACCTGGGAACTCGCCCTGATCGGCGCCGCGCTCGCGGCGCGGGTGCCGCTGCTGGGCATCTGCCGGGGCATGCAGCTGCTGAACGTCGCCCTGGGCGGCACCCTCGTCCAGCATCTCGACGGGCACGCGGAGCTGGTCGGCGTCTTCGGCGGGCACCCCGTCAAGCCGGTCCCCGGCACGCGGTACGCCGCTCTGGTGGCGGAGGAGATGACCGTGCCCACGTACCACCACCAGTCCGTGGACCGGCTCGGCACGGGCCTGGTGCCGTCGGCCTACGCGGCGGACGGGACACCGGAGGCCGTCGAGCTGCCCGGCGACCACTGGGTGCTGGGAGTGCAGTGGCATCCGGAGATGGGCGAGGACGTACGCGTGATGCGGGGGCTGGTGGAAGCGGCCGGGACGTGACCGACGCCTGACGGACGGGGCATCCACCGCCGCCGGGCCGCGTGGTCCACCGCTCCTGGCCCGGGCGCTCATCTCCCCTTGGGCACGTTCCGAGTGAGCCCGAGCAGTTCCCGCGCCGGGCCCGCCGGGCGGTGGCCCGTGCGCCACACCGCCCGCAGCTCGCGTCGCAGCCGCACGCCCTCCACGGGGACGCTCACCAGGCGCCGGGTCGCCAGTTCCTCGCCGACCGCCAGTTCGCTCAGCACCGCGGGACCCGCGCCACCGACCGCCGATGCCTTCACGGCCGTGGTGGAGGACAGCTCGATCAGGGGACGTGCCAGGCCGCCGAGGGCCGCGTCCAGGACTTGGCGGGTGCCCGAGCCCTTCTCCCGCAGGACCAGCGGGGTCGCCGCCAGCTCGTCCGCCGGCAGCGGGCGGCGCCGGCGGGCCCAGGGGTGACCTGGTGCCGTCACGACGACCAGGTGGTCATGGGCGACGACCACCGAGTCCAGCCCCGCCGGGACCGTCAGGCCCTCCACGAAGCCCAGGTCGGCCTCGTCGGACAGAAGCCGTTCCGCGACGGCCGCCGAGTTGCCCGCGAGCAGCGACACCGCCGTGTCGGGACGCCCGGCGCGCAGCGCCAGCAGCCAGCCCGGCAGCAGATACTCGGCGATGGTCATGCTGGCCGCGACCCGCAGCCGCGAGTCCCGCCGGTCCCGCAGCGCCTGCGCCCCCACGTCGAAGGCCTCCGCCGCCTCCACGACCCGCCGCGCCCAGTCCGTCACCAGCACACCCGCGTCGGTGAGCCGGGAACCGCGCGGCGAGCGGTCGACCAGCGCCACTCCCAACTGCCGCTCCATGGACCGGATCCGGCTGCTCGCCGCCGGCTGCGAGACGCCGACCTCCCGGGCCGCCGCGCCCAGACTCCCCAGCCGCGCCACGGCCAGCAGCAGCTCCAGTGCCCCCAGATCCGGCACCCGGTGCGCCAGCGAGCCCGCCCCCGGAGGCGTCCGTCCGTTCCCCTGCCCCTCAGCGCTGCTCATAACCCCACCTTATGCCCCCATAGGGACGTGGTCCCTGGTGGCGGCCCCTGACCGCCGGGACGGTGAGCACATGGTCACCGCCGCCCACCCTCTGCCACGCCCCACCGGGCGTGCCCTCGCCGTCCGTCACCTCGGACCGAACTGGTACGCCTCCGTCATGGGCACCGCCGTCGTCGCCACCGCCGGCGCCGCGCTCCCCGTACGGCTCCCGGGCCTGCGCACCGTCTGCGCGGGCGTCTGGGCGCTGTCCCTGCTCCTGCTGGCGGCCCTGCTCGTCGCCCGCGCCCTGCACTGGACCCACCACCGCGACCAGGCGCGCGCCCACCTGCTGGACCCTGCGACGGCCCCCTTCTACGGCTGCCTGGCGATGGCCCTGCTGGCCGTCGGCGGGGCCACGGTCGTCGTGGGGCGGGACCGGATCGGCACCGGGGCGGCGGTGGCGCTCGACGCCGTGCTGTTCACGGCCGGGACGGTGCTCGGGCTGGCGGCCGCCGTCACGGTGCCGTACCTGATGGCCGTACACCACCGGGTCGATCGACGGCAGGCCACTCCCGTGTGGCTGCTGCCGCTGGTGGCGCCCATGGTGTCCGCGGCCGTCGGGCCGCTGCTCCTGCCGTACCTGCCGCCCGGGCCGGCTCGGGAGGCGCTCCTGCCGGCCTGCGCGGTGATGTTCGGGCTGAGTCTGCTCGCCACCGCGCTCACCCTGCCGGTGATATTCGCCCGCCTGCGCACCGCCGGGCCGCTGCCGCTCGCCCTCACCCCGACGCTGTTCCTGGTGCTCGGCCCGCTGGGGCAGTCCACGACCGCCGTCGGCAACATCGCGGACGCCGCGCCCTTCGCCGACGGCTTCCTCGTCGTGCTGTACGGCGTTCCCGTGATGGGCTTCGCGCTGCTGTGGTCCGCGCTGGCGACCGCGCTGGTGCTGCGGGCCCGCCGGCGTGGGATGGGCTTCGCGATGACGTGGTGGGCGTTCACCTTCCCGGTCGGCACCTGCGTGACGGGCGCCGAGGCCCTCGGGCGGCACACCGGCCTGGCCGCCTTCGACTGGCTCGCGACCGGTATGTACGTCGTCCTGGTGGTCGCCTGGGCCGTCGTCGCCGTGCGCACGGCGCGTGGGCTGATCAGCCGAGAGCTGCTCGCAGGGCCTCGCCCAGCACCCGTGGCGCCTCGGCCAGTGACGGTCCGTACCACGTCAGGTGCCGTCCGCTGACGAGCGCGCAGGGCAGCCCCTCGAAGGCCTCCGGGCCGTCGCCCGCGGTGAAGCGGTACGGCTCGTCCGGCAGGACGACCACGTCCGGAGCGGCGGCGCGCAGGGCGTCGAGGGGAACCTTCGGGTAGCGGTCCGCGTGGTCCGCGTACCGGTGGTCGACGCCCAGGCGGGCCAGGACGTCACCCGCGAAGGTGGCGCGGCCCAGCACCATCCAGGGCCGCCGCCAGATCGGCACGACGGCCGTCAGCCGCGGCTCGCGGGCCGTCAGCCGCGCCCAGGCCGCCTCCGCGTCCCGCAGCCACGCCGGGCGGGGTCCGGCGCCGCAGGCGTCCAGCACCCGCGCCAGCTCCTTGAAGGCCTGCGGCACGTCCCGCACCTCGGTCACCAGCACGTCGACGCCGGCCGCGCGCAGGGCGTCCAGGTCGGGGGCGCGGTTCTCCTCCTCGTTGGCGACCACCAGGTCGGGAGCGAGCGCGAGAACCCGGTCGACCTGGGGGTTCTTGGTGCCACCGACACGGGTGACACCGAGGTCGGCCGGGTGGGTGCACCAGTCGGTGGCGCCGACCAGGACGCCGGGGGCGGACACCGCCACGGCCTCCGTCAGGGAGGGCACCAGGGAGACGACGCGCACGACTAGCGGTGCCGGTCCTGGACGGCCTCGATGTGCTCGGCGACGGCGACCACGAGCACGCGCGTGTCCGGCACGGTCGCCCGCCAGCGGTGTCGCACTCCCCCGGTGAGGTACAGGGTGTCGCCACGGCCCAGGCGGTACGCGCGGCCCTCCGCCTCGATCTCGACGGCTCCGTCGGCGACGTACATCAACTGGTCGTTGCGGTACTGGATTTCACGGCCCGCCTCGTGGTCGCCGGTGAACTCCGAGGCGTGCATCTGATGATGACCGCGCACCAAGGAACGCACCTGCGGGAAGAGGCCCTGCTCGGCGGTGTCGGCGCGCACCACGTCGACGCTGCACGCCGGGTCGGCGGCGGCGAGCAGCTCCACGGCGGTGGTGCGCAGGGCGTCGGCGACCTTCTCCAGGGAGCTCTGACTGGGCCGGGCCCGGTCGTTCTCGACCTGGCTCAGGAAGGGGACCGACAGGCCGCTGCGCTCGGCCACGACGGCGAGAGTGAGCTCCAGGGCACGACGGCGCCGCCGCACGGCCGCGCCCACCCGAAGGGGCTGCTCTTTGTGGTCGCCCATCGCTCCGGCTCCCTCCTTCGCTCGTCCGTCGGTCGTCGTACGCCGCTGTCCGGGCGCACTCCTTTCTGATGAGTTCTCTGCACCCTATGCATGTTCGGCAAACCGTTTCATGCGGCCGTCACATCGCCGTCACGCAGCGTGGCCCGGGACCTCACAGTTCGCGCCACCGGACCGGCCTCGCGGCGTCGCCCGCCACGGCCTCCTCCTTCACGGCGAACGCCCTGACCAGCGGGCCGGACTCCGCCTCGCGCCTCAGGACCGCGTCATCACGGCCGCGACCCTGACCGTCGATCAGTACGAGCCTCCCGCTGTTCGGTTCAATGCGCGACCGGTCACCGATGTTCCCGCCGTGGGCCTGAGCCGACAAGGGCGCCCGGCGCCGCGCAAGTCGGGCCGGGACCGGCGAAGTTGACACCCGGGCTCTGGTGGTGGTGTAGCGCTGCGTGGTTGTCCGGATCCTTTTCGTGCGGACGGCGCACCCCCCGTACCCGCAATGCCACGAGGGGTGGGCGCGAGCGTCCACACACCGCGCGTGCGTGTACGTCGCTGCCCACCCCTCGCCCCGGCGGCCGGGCCGGTCAGGTCACTCGGCCGCCTGGCTCCTGCCCTCGTCCACGGGGGCCCACTTGTCGACCAGCCCGGGGTTCTGCTTCAGCCAGGTGCGCACGGCTTCCTGCTCCTGGCCCTGGCCGGACTTCTGGATCTGCGCCTCCAGGCCGGTGAGCTGCTGCTCCGTCATGGAGAAGTCCCGCAGCCACTGCCCGACCTCGGGGTTGTCGTCGGAGAAGCCCTTGCGGGAGAGGGTGTGCACGCCGTCGCCCTTGCCCCAGGCGCCCTGCGGGTCCTTGAGCTTCTTGAGGTCGTATTCGCTGTACGCCCAGTGCGGCGACCAGAGCGTGACGACGATCGGCTCCTTCTTCGCGTAGGCCCGCTTGAGCTCGGCGAGCATCGCGGGGGTGGAGCCGTCGACGACCTCGTACGAGTTCTCCAGCCCGTACTCCTTGAGCACCTTGTCCTTGAGCATGCCCATCATTCCGGCGCTCGGCTCGATGCCGACGATCTTGCCGTCGACGTCGGAGGCGTGGTCCTTCAGGTCCTCCAGGGAGTTCACGTCCTTCATGTAGGACGGGACCGTCAGCTCCAGGGAGGTGGGGCCGAACCACGAGCCGAGGTCGTCGAGCTGCTCGCCGTACTTCTTCCAGTACTCGGCGTGCGTGGTGGGCAGCCAGGAGTCGGTCTCGAAGTCGACCTCGCCGGTGGCAAGGCCGGTGTAGAGCGGGCCGGCCGTGTACTGCGTGGTGGAGACCTCGAAGCCGCGCCGCTCCAGGATCTCCTTCCACAGGTACGTCGAGGCGATGCCCTCGTCCCAGGGGATGTAGCCGAGCTTGATCTCCTTGCCCTTGCCGACGTCCGTGGCGGAGGCCTGGGCGGTGCCGGCGGAGGTGCCGAAGACGCCCATGCCGCCGGCGACCAGGGCGAGGACGACCACGCCGACGACCGCGACGACCGGGCGGGGGCGGTGGTCCCACACCCGGCGGTCACCCGCGGCACGGGCCCGGGCTGCGGCACGGCGGCCGAGCGGTGAGATCTGCTCGCCGAGCGCGCCGGTGATCCGGTCCAGGTAGATGGCGAGGACGACGATGCCGAGACCCGCCTCGAAGCCGAGGCCGATGTCGAGCTGGCCGATCGCCTCGTTGACGGCGCCGCCGAGGCCGCCGGTGCCGACCATGCCGGCGATGACGACCATCGACAGGCCGAGCATGATGACCTGGTTGATGCCGGCCATGATGGTCGGTAGGGCGAGCGGCAGCTGCACCCGCAGCAGGGTGTCGCGGGGCGTGGTGCCGAACGCCTCGGCGGCCTCCACGAGTTCGGCGTCGACCTGGCGGATGCCCAGCTCGGTCATCCGGACACCGGGCGCGAGCGCGAAGATCAGGGTGGCCACGACACCGGCCGGCACGCCCATGCCGAAGAACAGGATCGCCGGGATCAGCAGCACCATCGACGGCATCGTCTGGAGCAGGTCCAGGACCGGCCGTACGAACCCGCTCACGGTCTTGGAGCGGGCGGACCAGATGCCGAGGGGTATGGAGATCACCAGGGCGATCACGGTCGCCACGATCACCAGGGACAGCGTCGACATGGCCTGGTCCCAGAGGTCCAGCGAGTCGATGAGGGCGAACCCGGCGAAGGCCAGGACGCCGCCCAGCAGCCCGCGCAGCCACCAGGCGAGCACCGCGAGGATGCCGGCCAGCAGCAGCGGCTCCGGGGCGGTCAGGACGTCGCTGATGACGTCGTACATGCCCTCGACGACGGCCTTGACCGCGTCGAAGAGCCAGGAGAGGTGGCTGACGAGCCAGTCGACACCGGAGTCGACCCAGTCGCCGAGACGCAGCCTAGGCATCGGCGGTCACCGCCTCCGCACGCGGCTGGTCGCAGGCCGCGGGGGCCGCGCCCCGCTCGTCGCCCAGGAAGCCGACCAGGCGCTGCTTCGGCACCACGCCGACGAGCTCGCGCCGCGGGCCGAGCACGGCGACGGGGTGCGTCACCCTGGCGCTGATCGCGCACAGCTCGGTGAACGGGGTGTCGGGCGTCGCGGTCTCGCAGCCGCAGTCGGCCTCGTCGCCGCGGACCCCGGCGTCCATGACGGCCCCCGCGGTCAGCACACGGGAGCGGTCGACGTCCTTGATGAAGGAGGCGACGTAGTCGTTCGCGGGGCGCAGCAGGATGTCCTCGGCGGTGCCGGTCTGCACGATCCGGCCGTCGCGCATGACGGCGATCCGGTCACCGAGGCGCATGGCCTCGTTCAGGTCGTGCGTGATGAAGACGATGGTCTTCCTCAGCGTGCGCTGCAGCTCCAGGAGCTGGTCCTGCATGTCGCGACGGATCAGCGGGTCCAGCGCGCTGAAGGACTCGTCCATCAGCAGCACGTCGGCATCGGTGGCGAGCGCGCGGGCGAGGCCCACGCGCTGCTGCATGCCGCCGGACAGCTCGTCGGGCCAGGACTTCGCCCAGCCGTCCAGTCCGCACAGGGCCAGCGCCTCGCCGGCGCGGTGCTCGCGCTCGGCGCGGGGCACGCCCTGCACGGCCAGGCCGTAGGCGGCGTTCTCCAGGACGCTGCGGTGCGGGAACAGCGCGAAGTGCTGGAAGACCATGCTGATCTTCTTCGCCCGGACCTCACGCAGATCGCGGTCGGCGAGCGCGGTCAGGTCCTGGCCGTCGAAGCCGACCGTTCCGGCCGTGGGCTCCAGCAGCCCGTTGAGCATGCGCAGCAGTGTGGACTTGCCGGACCCGGAGAGGCCCATCACGACGAAGATCTCGCCCGGTTCCACGCTGAAGGACGCGTCGATCACGGCGGCGGTGGTGCCGTCGGCCCGCAACTCCTCCCGGTCGGCTCCCTCGCGGAGCCGGTCCACTGCCTCGTCCGGTCGTCTGCCGAACACCTTGTAGAGATGCTGGGCCTCAAGCCTGGCTGTCACGCGTACCTCTCGTCTCGACGGCAAAGATCGGAGACGAAGGGCCTGGGGCCCGCAAACGGTTGAAAATGCAACCGGACTCGCTCCGAGGCGGCGCCTGCCCAGGGGCGCCCAAGGCAAACGAGATGGTGATCCGGTTCACATGCCGTTCACGACTGCCATGCCGCGGCCATGACCAGGTGACTGTCGGTGGGGTACGGCATGATGCGGGACGTGACCGGACGACTGATGCTCCTCGACACCGCCTCGCTCTACTTCCGCGCCTACTTCGGCGTCCCGGACTCCGTGAAGGCGCCGGACGGCACCCCGGTGAACGCCGTGCGCGGGCTGCTCGACTTCATCGAGCGGCTGGTCAGGGACCACCACCCCACACACCTGGTGGCGTGCATGGACGCCGACTGGCGCCCGCAGTGGCGGGTCGACCTGATCCCCTCGTACAAGGCGCACCGGGTCGCCGAGGAGCACGAGGTCGGGCCGGACGTGGAGGAGGTGCCGGACACGCTGTCACCGCAGGTGCCGGTCATCGAGGCGGTCCTGGACGCGCTCGGCATCGCGCGCGTGGGGGTCGAGGGGTACGAGGCGGACGACGTCATCGGCACGTTCACCGCGCGGGCCACCGGCCCGGTGGACATCGTGACCGGCGACCGCGACCTCTACCAGCTGGTGGACGACGCACGGGGCGTGCGCGTGCTGTACCCGCTGAAGGGCGTGGGCACCCTCCAGCTCACGGACGAGGCGTGGCTGCTCGAGAAGTACGGCGTCGCCGGCGGTGGGTACGCGGACCTCGCGCTGCTGCGCGGCGACCCCAGTGACGGCCTGCCGGGCGTGCCGGGCATCGGCGAGAAGACGGCCGCCAAGCTGCTCGCCGAGTTCGGCGACCTGCCCGGGATCCTGGCCGCGGTCGACGACCCGAGGGCGAAGCTGACGCCCACCCAGCGCAAGCGGCTGGACGAGTCGCGGCCCTACCTCGCGGTGGCGCCGACGGTCGTCCGCGTGGCGTGCGACGTGCCGTTGCCGGACGTCGACACGACCGTGCCGCGTGCACCGCGCGATCCGGCGGCGCTGGAGGCGTTGTCGGGGCGCTGGGGGCTGGGCGGCGCGCTCCAACGCCTCCGCACCACGCTCGAATCATGACGATTCGGACGAGTCGGCTCATACACTTGAACACCTGAGAGACGCACTTGAACAGCGGAGAGGCGTCTGCGGGGCGGGGATGCTAGCTTAGGTAAGCCTAAGCTATCGGATCAGGGAGGCCGTCATGGCAGATCGTCCGGCCCGCCAGCCGCGCAAGGCCCACTCCGCGCGGGTCGTCCGCACCGAGCGGCTGACCCCCCATATGCAGCGAGTGGTTCTCGGCGGCGACGGTCTCGCCGGGTTCGAGGCGGGTACGTGCACCGATCACTATGTGAAGCTGCTGTTCCCGACCGGGGGCGCCTCCTATCCGGAGCCCTTCGACCTGCAGCGCATCCGCGAGGAGTTCCCCCGCGACCAGTGGCCGGTGACCCGGACGTACACCGTGCGGTGCTGGGACCCCGAACTGCGCGAGCTGACCCTGGACTTCGTGCTGCACGGCGACGAGGGGCTGGCCGGCCCGTGGGCCATGCGCGCCCAGCCGGGCGAGACCGTGCGCTTCCTCGGCCCCGGCGGCGCCTACGCGCCCGCCCCGAGCGCCGACTGGCATCTGCTCGCCGGTGACGAGAGCGCGCTGCCCGCGATCGCCGCCGCCCTGGAGTCGCTCCCCGACGGCGCCGACGTACGGGCCTTCGTGGAGATCTCCGGGCCCGAGGAGGAGCAGAAGATCGACTCCGACGTGGAGGTCGTCTGGCTGCACCGCGGCGACCGCCCCGTCGGCGAGCTGCTGGTCGACGCGGTACGGACGCTGGACTGCCCCGAGGGCCGGATGCAGGCGTTCGTGCACGGCGAGGCGGCCTTCGTGAAGGAACTGCGCGCACTGCTGCGCCTGGAGCGCCAGGTACCGCGCGAGGACCTGTCCATCTCCGGCTACTGGCGTCTCGGCCACAACGAGGACGGCTGGCAGGCGTCGAAGCGGGAGTGGAACGCCCGGATCGAGGCGGAGCAGGAGACCGGAGCAGCGGTTTCGGCCGCCTAGGCATACGTTCCCAAGGCGGCGGCACCGGAAGAGGTGCCGCCGTTCCGGCGTTCACGGGACTCGCCGCCCCGGGCGCCCGCCTCGCCCGAGCGCCTACGCTGAACAGCCATGAGACGCAGGACCCGCATACCGCCCTCCCCGTTGCCGCAGCGTGACGGGGTGGACCCGGTGCGGGTGCGGCTGCCCTTCGAGGGCGCGTGGGCGACCGTCCGGGAGCATCTGGTGGAGCGACTCACGGGCGCCGGCACCGGGGTCGTCGACGGGATGTTCGAGGCGGGGCTGATCGTCGGGGCGGACGGCACGGCGGTGGCGCCGGACGCGGCCTACGAGCCGGGGATGTTCGTGTGGTTCCACCGGGAGCTGCCCGCCGAGGTGCGGGTGCCGTTCCCGCTGCAGGTCGCCTACCGCGACGAGCACATCGTCGTCGCCGACAAGCCGCACTTCCTCGCCACCACCCCGCGCGGCAGCCATGTCGCCGAGACCGCGCTCGCCCGGCTCCGCCGTGAGCTGGGCATCCCCACGCTCACCGCCGCGCACCGACTGGACCGGCTCACCGCCGGGCTGGTGCTGTTCACGGTGCGGCCCGAGGAACGGGGTGCTTACCAGACGCTGTTCCAGCGCCGACTGGTGCGCAAGGTGTACGAGGCGGTGGCGCCGTACGATCCCGCGCTCGGGCTGCCCCGGACCGTGCGCAGCCGGATCGTCAAGGAGCGCGGGACGCTGACGGCCCGTGAGGTCGAGGGCGAGCCGAACGCGGTGAGCCGCGTCGAGCTGATCGAGCACCGCGCGGATCTCGCCCGGTACCGGCTGGTGCCCGGCACCGGGCAGACGCACCAGCTGCGGGTGCACATGAACGCGCTGGGCGTGCCGATCCTCGGCGATCCGCTGTATCCGGTGGTGACCGACCCCGTGCCGGCCGGTGACTTCCGGCGCCCGCTGCAACTGCTGGCGCGGGAGCTGGAGTTCACCGACCCGGTCACGGGGCTGACGCACGCCGTGCGCAGTCGGCGGACGCTGACGGCCTGGTCCGGAGACCCGGAGTGGGCCGGTCGGTAGCAGGACGGCAGCGGCCGGAGCAGTCGCCGTCGTACCACGGCGGCCGGCGCTCGGGAGTGGGCCGGTCAGTAACCGCGCCACCAGCGCAGGAACCGCTGCCAGGCGCCCGGCCTCCGGGCGCCGTCCGGCTCCGCGACCGGCGCGGGATGCGGGGGCTGCGGGGGCTGTCCCGGCGCCGCGGTTTCGGTGAACTGCGGGTACACGGGGGCGGCCGTGGGTACGGCGGCGGGCACCGGCTCGGGGGCAGCGGTGCCGACCTGCCAGTCGGCGCGCGGGCGGTGCACCGGCTGGAGGCCGGGCTTCTCCATCACGTCCTGCCGCGGCGAGGGGTCGAACCGCACCGGCAGCTCCACCAGATGGCGTGAGGAGATCGACTCGGACCAGTGCAGGTCCTCCTCGTCGCAGTCGAGTTCGACGTCCGGCATCCGCATCAGCAGCGCGTCCACACCGATGTCGGCGATGGCACGGCCGATGTCCTGGCCGGGGCACTCGTGCGGGCCGCCACCGAAGGCGAGGTGGGAGCGGTTGCCCTGCATGTTGGCGGTCAGATCGGGCCGCACCCGCGGATCGACGTTGCCCGGAGCCGGGGCGAACAGCAGCCCGTCGCCCTTGCGGATGCGCTGCCCGCCCAGCTCGGTCTCCTGCTTGGCGAAGTAGGCGAAGACCGCGCTGAACGGCGGCTCGTCCCAGAGCGACTGCTCGACCGCCTCGGGCACGGTCATCTGCCCGCCGTTGAGCTGGGCGCGGAAGCGCGGGTCGGTGAGCACCGTGCGCAGCACGTTGGCCAGGAGGTTGGCGGTGGCCTCGTAGGCGGCGATCAGGACGACCCGCAGGTGCTCGCGGACCTCGTCGTCGGTGAGGCCGGCCGGGTGGGTGACGAGGTGGCTGGCGAAGTCGTCCTCGGGCTGTGCGCGCCGCTGGGCGGCGAGCCGTCCGAGGGCGTCCACGATGTACTGGTTGCTGGCGATCGCGGTCTCGGTGCCCTTGAGCATGTCGCGGGCGGCGTGCACGATCCGGTCCCCGTACTCGTCGGGCATGCCGAGGATCTCGCACATCACGGCCATGGGCAGATGGTCGGCGTACTGGCCGACGAGGTCGGCCTCCCCCACCTCGCAGAACCGGTTGACGAGGATCTGGGTGTAGCGGGTGATGTGCCGGCGCAGGCTGCGGAAGTCGATGGTGGAGACCGCGCCGGTGACCGCGCCGCGCAGCCTGAGGTGCTCGTCGCCCTCGGCGTGCGAGCAGATGGGCTGCCAGGCGATGTGCGGCATGAGCGGGTGGTCGGGCTTGACCATGCCCTCCAGCAGCGGGCTCCAGATGCGGCTGTCCCGGGTGAACTGCGTGGGCGAGCGGACCATGTGCAGGTTCTCCGCGTGGCCGAGGACCACCCACATCGGTACGTCGTCATGGAGGAGGACGGGGGCCACGGCCCCGTGCTCGGCGCGGAGTCCCTCGTACAGGGCGCCCAGGTCGCGCGCTTCGGGGCCGTAGAGCCGGTGCAGTCCGCCGGGGCCGAGGTTGTGCGCGGGGCAGCCGGGGGGCGGGCTGATGCCGAGGTCGTCCGTGTCTGTCGTGGAGTGGGATTCAGGCGTCACAGCGAGTCGCTTTCGGAAACTGTGGGGGGGGCCGTTGTCTGGGCAGTGGGGCTGCGGCGGTGCGGGCGGGTCAGGTGAGCTGTCCCGTCATGGCGAGGGAGTGCAGGAACCGCATCAACGTCATGAGGACCTCCTTGCTGGAGGCGCGGCGGCGGGCGTCGCACTCCAGGATCGGGATCTCCTCCGACAGGTCGAGCGCCGCGCGCAGGTCCGCAAGGGGGTAACGGGGGCCGTCCGGGAAGGTGTTGACGGCGACCACGAAGGGCACGCCGCACTCCTCCAGCCGGCCCATGACGTCGAAGCTGACCTCCAGCCGGCGGGTGTCGACCAGGACCACCGCGCCCAGCGCGCCCTCGAACAGCCCGTTCCACAGGAACCAGAAGCGTTCCTGGCCGGGCGTGCCGAAGAGGTACAGCACGAGCTGGTCGGTGATGCTGATGCGGCCGAAGTCCATCGCCACGGTGGTGGCCGTCTTGGAGTCGGAGCCGTAGTTGTCGTCGACACCCACGCCGGCCTGCGTCATGGTCTCCTCGGTGGTCAGCGGTTTGATCTCGCTGACCGAGCCGACCATGGTGGTCTTGCCGACCCCGAAGCCACCCACGATGACGATCTTCACCGCGGCCTGCGCCGTGTGCGGCAGATGGTCCTCGGCGCGTGGGCCCGGGATGGTCTCAGAGCTTTTGAAGTCCATGCATCACCGCTTCGAGGATGGAACGGTCCGGGAGCGCCTGGCGGACGACCGGGGCGCGTGCCTGTACGAGTTCGGCCGTCAGCATCTGGGTGAGCAGCACGGTGATCACGCTGAACGGCAGACTGAGGTAGGCCGACAACTCGGCCACGGAGAGCGGGGCGGAACACAGCCGGAGCACCGCTGCCTGTTCCGGGCTGGTGGACGGCTTGGGCTCGGCGCGTGCCACGACCAACGTGACCAGGTCGAGCTCCGCGCGGTCGCCGTCCGCCTCGCCGATCACGAACAGGCGCTCGGGGTTGGAGGGCTTGCCGTCCTTGCCCTCCGGGCCGTCCGTGCCGTCGTCGCCCTCGCCGCCCTCCGGGGAGAACGGCTGCGATTGCGGTGGGGGCCCCTGCCTCGGGGAGCGCCGCTTGCGTTTCGGGGGAGTCATACGGCCTTCCCGTTGCGCCTCGGCGGACTGGTCAGGTGGGGACCGATCCGGTCGACCAGGTCGCGCATCTGGGCGCTCATCAGACCCGGTTCGGCGACGATGTTGGACAGCACCGCGAGATAGGCGTTGGGCCCCGCGGCCATCAGGTAGAAGTAGCCGCCGTTGACCTCGATGAGGACCATGCGCATCTGGCCGTCGCTCGTCGGGATCTCGTCGGCCACGGCGCTCGCCAGGCTCTGCAGTCCGGCGCAGGCCGCGGCGACCCGGTCGGCGGTGTCCGGGTCGCCGCCGTGCCGGGCGATGCGCAGCCCGTCGGCGGAGAGCACCACGATCATCTGAATACCCGGTACGCCCTTGGCGAGGTCCTGGAGCATCCAGTCGAAGTCCGCTCGGTACGCCATCAGTTGGGGTCCCTCTCGTCGTCGGCCTCAACGCGGGCCGGCTCGTTGGTCGGCTGGGTGGACGAGGTCGGCGTCGGTCGCTTGAGCCCCTCCATGAACGCCTCGACCCACATTCCGGGCGGGGGCTGGTCCTTGTCCTCGGTCCTGGGTTCCGGGGCCCCCCAGACCGACCGGGGTTCGCGCCCCTCCCGTTCGGCGGCCTCGCGTTCGGCGCGTTCGGCGGCGTACTGCTCGGCGATCCGCTGGCTCAGCGGGGTCTTCACCCGGCTGCGGCGCTGCGGCAGGCCGCCCGCGGTCCACTCGGTGACGACCGGGACGTCGTCCTCCATGGAGACCGAGGCGGGGATCTTCGGGCTGGTCGGGCGGCGCCGCTTCGGGGGCCGCTTGGGGCCCTCCAGCGCGTCGGGCGAGACATTGGGCACGGAGGTGGCGCCGATGCCGTGGGCGAGTCCGACGCCGGGCTCGTCGGTCAGCATGTTGCTCGGCACGATGACCACGGCCCGCACCCCGCCGTAGGCCGAGGAGCGCAGGGCGACCTGCATGTTGTACGCCCGGCACAGGCGGCCGACGACGGCGAGGCCGAGGCGCGGGGCGTCACCGAGGTCCTGGAGGTCCACGCCGGCCTTGGCGCGCTCCAGCATGCCCTCGATCCGCGCGCGGGCCTCCTCGCTGAAGCTGACGCCGGCGTCCTCGATCTCGATGGCGATGCCGGTCTGCACCCGGACCGCGGTGACGTGCACGTCGGTGTGCGGCGGCGAGTAGCGGGTGGCGTTGTCGAAGAGCTCCGCGCAGGCGTGGATGACGGGCTCGACGTGGATGCCCTTGACGCTGATGCGGCAGATGTTGTCGAGCTTGATGCGCCGGTACTCCAGGATGCGCGACATCGCGCCGCGCAGCGTGCTGTACAGGGACACCGGCAGGGGCCACTGCCGGCCCGGACGGCCGCCGCCGAGGACGGAGATGGAGTCGGCGAGACGGCCGATCAGCGCGTTGCCGTGGTCGATGCGCAGCAGGTCGTCGAAGACCTCGGGGTTGCGGCCGTGGTCCTCCTCCATCTCCCGCAGCTCGTTGGCCTGTTGGTGGACGATCGCCTGGACGCGCCGGGCGACGCTGACGAACGAGGCCGCCGCGGAGTCGCGCAGGGCTTCCTCGTGGTCGACGATGCGCATCAGCTTCTTCAGCAACTGGCGCTGCGGGTCGGGCATGTCCCGGAAGACCGGCTCGATGAGGCTCAGTTGGCGGATCACCTCGACGGCGGTGACACCGCCGGCCATCCGCCGCAGGGCCGTCGGCACGACCACCTCGCCGAAGCGGACCCAGTCGTCGTGATGGTCGGTGATGCGCCGCTCCAGCGACGCGCTGTGACGGGCGTGCTCGATCTGCGCGTCCCGCAGCGCGCGGCCGCGGCGCACCGCCTCGGCCGCGGCGGCGATCACCAGGAGTGTGGCGACGGTGCCGCACACGGCGACCGCGGTCCGGGCCGAGGACGTCACCAGGGCGACGGCGGCTCCGGTCGCCGCGGCCATCAGTATCGCCGGGAGCAACAGCACGCGCGCGTAGGGAAGTTCACGGCGTGCGGGTGGGGATTGAACACTCACCATGTGGGCCCTCTGAAAGCAGTCGGCGGGGAGTCGGGGGAGCTTGTGGGGGTATGCGTCATGGGACTGTTGGGATCATCAGGGTTCTTGGGAACAAGCGCACGAATACACCGCAACTCGGTGCGCTGCGGGCGAGCTTAGTCCGACCGGATCATCGCCATGTCATATTCAGCAAGCACCTGAAATGGGGCATGCAACAGGAGTACGCTCAGCCCCATTTGCACGCTGTGATCACATTCGAACACGGTAAGTAGCCGTGCATGGGCATGCGAAAACGACTCACCGTGATGAGTGAAGTGGGCGGTCAGCGACCGCCACAGGACGGCGCGCGGACCCGCACCCCGCACCCCGCACCCCGCACCCCGCCCGGCGCCTCGTCACCCCACCGACGAGTTCACCCCACCGACGAGTACGCGACAACCCCTCGCAGCAACCCCTCGACGGCCTTCCGCGCGTTCTTCACCACGGTCGAGCCCTGCGGCGCCGCCGCACTGATCTGCCCCAGCACGTCGATGACCTGCTTGCACCACCGCACGAAGTCCCCCGCCGGCATCTCCGCCTCGCGCAGCACCTCGTCGAGCCCCTTCCCGGAGGCCCACATGTACGCGGCCCAGGCGAAGCCGAGATCCGGCTCTCGCTGCCCGACGCCCTCGGTCTGCGTGATCCGGAACTCCTCCTCCAGCGCGTCCAGCCGCCCCCAGATCCGCACCATCTCACCGAGCGCGGCCTTCGCCTTGCCGGAGGGCAGCTTCGGCGCCATCGCGTCGTCAGCGGCCCGCGCCTCGAACACCAACGCCGAGACGCACGCGGCGAGTTCCGCCGGACCCAGCCCCTCCCAGACCCCCTCTCGCAGACACTCGCTGGCGAGCAGGTCCAGCTCGCCGTAGAGCCGCGCCAGCCGCTTGCCGTGCTCGGTGACCTCGTCACCGCGCAGGTAGTCCAGCTCGGTCAGCAACGCGACGATCCGATCGAACGTCCGGGCGATCGTGTTCGTACGCCCCTCGATGCGCCGCTCCAGCTGCGAGGTGTCCCGCATCAGCCGGTGGTACCGCTCGGCCCAGCGGGCGTGGTCCTCACGGTCGTTGCACCCATGGCACGGATGGGCCCGCAGCGCCGTCCGCAACCGCGCGATCTCCCGGTCGTCCGCGGCCTGCGAACGCCGCTTGCGCTGCCGCTCCGGCGCGATGTGCCCGGCCTTGCTGCGCAGCGCCGACGCCAGGTCCCGCCGGGACTGCGGCGAACGCGGATTGAAGGACTTCGGGATCCGCATCCGCTCCAGGGCCTCGACCGGCACCGGGAAGTCGATCGACGCCAGCCGCTTGACCTGCCGCTCCGCCGTCAGCACCAGGGGCCGCGGCCCGTCGTGGTGCTCGAAGCCGCGGTGGCCGTTGGACCGGCCGGCGGGCAGCCCGGGATCCAGCACCAGCGCCAGCCCGGCGTACTTCCCGGTCGGCACATGGATGACATCGCCCGGCCGCAGCTTCTCCAGCGCGACGGCCGCCTCGGCCCGCCGGTCGGCCACGCCCTGGCGCGCCAGCTCGGTCTCGCGGTCCTTCAGTTCGCGACGCAGCCGCGCGTACTCCTCGAAGTCCCCGAGGTGGCAGGTCATCGACTCCTTGTAGCCTTCGAGTCCTTCCTCGTTGCGCTGCACCTGGCGCGAGATGCCCACGACCGACTTGTCGGCCTGGAACTGCGCGAACGAGGTCTCCAGCAGCTCCCGCGAGCGATGCCGCCCGAACTGCTCGACCAGGTTGACCGCCATGTTGTACGACGGCTTGAAGCTGGACTTCAGCGGATACGTGCGCGTCCCGGCCAGTCCCGCGAGGTGGTCGGGGTTCATCCCGCGCTGCCACAGCACCACGGCGTGACCCTCGACGTCGATGCCGCGCCGCCCCGCACGCCCCGTCAGCTGCGTGTACTCGCCCGGGGTGATGTCGGCGTGCTGCTCGCCGTTCCACTTGACGAGTTTCTCCAGCACGACCGACCGCGCGGGCATGTTGATGCCCAGGGCCAGCGTCTCGGTGGCGAAGACCGCCTTCACCAGCCCGCGCACGAACAGCTCCTCGACGACCTCCTTGAAGGTCGGCAGCATGCCCGCGTGGTGGGCGGCGATGCCGCGCTCCAGGCCCTCCAGCCACTCGTAGTACCCGAGCACATGCAGGTCCTCGGCCGGGATCGAGGCGGTGCGCTCCTCCACCAGCGCCCGGACCTTCTCCCGGGCCTCCTCGTCGTTCAGCCGCAGCCCGGCGTGCAGGCACTGCTGGACGGCGGCCTCGCACGCGGCGCGGCTGAAGATGAACGTGATGGCGGGCAGCAGCCCTTCCGCGTCCAGCCGTTCTATGACCTCGGGACGGCTCGGCGTCCAGATCCGCGTCCGCTGCCGCCGCTCCCGCTCCCGGTCGGCCTCACGCATCGCCCGGCCCCGCCTGCGGTCCTGGTACGACGGCCGGCTCGCCTCCATACGCGCCATGCGCGTGAGGTCGGGGTTGACGGCCTTCCGCTGGCCCTCGCCCTCCTCGAACAGGTCGTACATCCGGCGCCCGGCGAGCACGTGCTGGAACAGCGGCACGGGCCGGTGCTCGGAGACGATCACCTCGGTGTCGCCGCGCACGGTGTCGAGCCAGTCGCCGAACTCCTCGGCGTTGGACACGGTCGCGGACAGCGACACCAGCGTCACCGACTCGGGGAGGTGGATGATCACCTCTTCCCAGACGGCGCCCCGGAACCGGTCGGAGAGGTAGTGCACCTCGTCCATGACCACGTAGCCGAGGCCGAGGAGGGTCTGCGAGCCGGCGTAGAGCATGTTCCGCAGCACCTCGGTGGTCATCACGACCACCGGGGCGTCGGAGTTGACGCTGTTGTCGCCGGTGAGGAGGCCGACCTTGTCGGCGCCGTAGCGCCTGCACAGGTCGTTGTACTTCTGGTTCGACAGCGCCTTGATGGGCGTCGTGTAGAAGCACTTCTTGCCCTGCTGGAGCGCGAGGTGGACGGCGAACTCACCGACGATCGTCTTGCCCGAGCCGGTGGGCGCCGCGACCAGCACGCCCTTCCCCGCTTCGAGCGCCTCGCATGCCTCGATCTGAAAGGGGTCGAGGCCGAAGTCGTACATCTCGCGGAAGGACGCGAGCGCGGTGGCCTGCTCGGCGGCGCGCCGACGCGCCGCCACGTACCGCTCGGCCGGGGAGAGGTCCTCAGTCATCGTGCTTTCGAGCGTACCGGCCCGCACTGACAACAGGACGATCATTATCCGGATCCGCTGCGCTGAATCCGGTGATCACCCCAGCTCAGCGCCCCACGAGGCGCACCGCCCCGGCACGCACCGCACGCTCGGCGGCAGGGACCGAGGGGGAGGAACCGGCCGCCCGCACAGCGGAAGCGGCCGGCTGCGCCCCGTGGGCGCCCCGGCCGCTGCCCGCGGAGGGGTTGACGAAGAGGGTCTCAGGTCACGTCGTCGTAGCCGTTCATCCGGTCCTTGCCCGGCTGCTCGGGCAGGGCACGGCTCGCGCTGACGGTCTCCACCTCGCCGATCTCGTCGGGCGTGAGGTCCAGCTCGGAGGCCTCGTCGTCGGCGGGTCCCAGCGCGTCTCGACGGCGCCTGCGCCGGTCGTTGACAAGGGAGACGGCCACCGCGCCGAAGTACAGGATCCAGATCGGCCCGGCCAGGGCCAGCATGGTCAGCGGGTCGGTGCTGGGAGTGGCGATCGCCGCGAACACCGTGATGCCCATGATCATCGCGCGCCACCAGCCGAGCATCCGCTTGCCGGAGATGGCGCCGCTGAAGTTGAGCATGACCAGCAGCAGCGGCAGCTCGAAGGAGAGACCGAAGACGATCACCATGCGGGTGACGAGGTCGAGCAGGTCGTCGAGCGGCAGCAGGTTGTCGACACCGAACGGCGTGAACTCGATCAGCACGTTGGCTGTGGTGGGCAGCACCTTGTAGGCGAAGAAGGCGCCGCAGAGGAACAGCGGGGCACCGGTGCCGACGAACGCGTACGCGTACTTCTTCTCGTGCCGGTGCAGACCGGGCGCGATGAAGGCCCACAGCTGGTAGAGCCAGACCGGCGAGGCCAGCACGACGCCGGCCATCAGCGAGACCTTCAGGGCCAGCGTGAACGGCGCGAGCAGACCGTTGATCGTGATCTGCGCACACGGCTCCGCGTTCTTGGCGTTCTCCGCGGACGCCCTGGCAAGCTCCTCGAACGACTGGGAGCAACCGACCGAGTCGAGGATCGGTTCGGTGAAGAAGTTGATGATGTCGTTGTAGAAGAAGGCGGCGACGACCGTGACACCGATGATGGCCAGCAGTGCCTTCGCGAGCCGGTTGCGGAGCTCACGCAGGTGCTCCGCGAGGGGCATCCGCCCCTCGGGATCCTTCTCCTTGTTGCGGGCAGGCTTCAGCAACCCACATTCCCATCTCGTGCGGCAGGCCGGAGAGTCACCGGCCCGGCGTCAGCGCTTGGTCGTGTCCGTCGGTTCGTTGACCGGGCGGGAGCTGGACACGTCGCCGGGCGAGGCCTGGATGATGCGCTGAGACGGGGCAGCCTGCTGCTCGTCGGTGTTCGGCGGGTCGGCGGGGGCGGAGGACTTGCTGTCGTCCTTCATCGCCTTGGCCTCACTCTTGAGGATCCGCGCCGACTTGCCGAGCGAGCGAGCCATGTCCGGAAGCTTCTTCGCGCCGAACAGCAGGATGATGACGACGAGGATGAGAATGATCTCGGGGGCTCCGAGCCTTCCGAACATAAGTCTTTACCTTCTCACCGAGGCGGGCGGGTGGGTGCTGTCCGACCGGTCGGACAGGAATCCGAACGACCGTGCTGACAGCGATCGTAACGCTCGGGGGTGAACGTGAAGCAATCCCCGTGCGTACTCCCGGTCCACGGCCCGGGCCTCGTTCTCCGGGCCGCGATCAGCAGCGTACCTTCCGCATGGGGGAAGTTGACAGGGCGAAGCGGTTCAAAGGGACACCAAGCGCCGGGTTCACCGGCCGGGTCAGGCCAGGTCAGCGGCCGGTCACAGCGCGTCCACGGACTGTGCCGTGCTCGCCGCCGCCCGCTCCAGATCCTCCGCGGCGCGGTTGATCCGGCGCGCGGAGTCCGACACCTGCCTGCCCAAACGCTGGGCCTCCAGGAAGACCCGGACGGCGAGCACGCCGAGAACGGCGATTCCCAGGAAACCCACAGCTACCGCGAACATCGGCCAGAACATGCCCCAGAGCCTAGGGCCTGTCCGGCGGCGGGTGCGCACAGGTGCGCCGACACCGCTACAGCGTGGAGTGCAGCCGCAGGGTCCGGACCCCGCCGCCGGTGAGCAGCTCGACGACCCGCTCCCCCGCCGGCTTGCGTACGGCGGCGCCGCACTCGGGGCAGGTGAAGGAGTAGAAGGTCGTACGGCTCGTGGCGCCGATGGCCAGGCGCAGGGCGCCCGCGGCGAGCTCGAAGCGGCCCCGGCAGTCCGGGCAGCCGGCCCGGAACACCACGGGGGCCACGCTTCTCATCCCCGCGAACGCGGACACCACAGTCATCTCCCGCACCCCAGCCGCCGGCTCGCTCAAAGTCCCTGCTCCTGACTGTCGTGTGCCTGCTTGCCCGGCTGGCCCGGGTGCCCGCTCCCGGGAGCCTCCGCCTCGATCCCGTCGTACGCCGCCAGCGCCTCGCGGGCCGCCTGCCGGGCACTGTCGGCCAGCTCCAGCGGGGTGACGATCCGGCCGTCGCGCCCGAGGCGCAGGGCGAGGCGGCGCAGCGACGCCGGGTCGGGCGTGCGCAGGGTGATACGCAGTCCGCCGTCCGCAAGCTCATCCGCGGTGTCGTGCGGGTAGTACTCGGCGACCCAGCGGCCGCCGGGGCCGACCTCGACGACGACCTCCGGGTCCTCCGCCGCGGGCTGCACCAGCCCCTCGGACAGGTCCCGCAGCTCGGTCTCGGGCGGTGCGGACGGCTCGTCGAGGACTTTGATCTCAGCGACCCGGTCGAGCCGGAAGGTGCGGCGCGCCTCGGAGCGGTAGCACCAGCCCTCGACATAGGTGTGACCGACGCTGACCAGGCGGATCGGGTCCACCTCGCGCTCGGTGACCTCGTCGCGGGCCGGCGAGTAGTAGCGGATCCACAGCCTGCGGCGCTCCGAGATCGCCCGGTCGACGTCGGCGAAGACACCGCCCTCGGACTCGAAGGTCACGGACAGCCGGGAGCTGGCGCCGGCCGCCTCGCCGGCCGAGGCCTCCATCTTGGCGGTGGCGCGCAGCAACGCCTGCCGGTCGCTCTCGCGCAGGCCGGGCAGGGTGGACACGGCCCGGGCGGCGACCAGCAGGGCGGTCGCCTCGTCGGCGGCGAGACGCAGCGGCTCGGCCGCGTCCGCGCCGAGGGCGGCGGGGTTGTGCCACCAGATGCGCTCACCGTCGGTGTCGATGTCGAGCAGATCGCCGCCGCGGAAGCTGGTGCCGCACATGGGCAGCAGGTCGAGGTCGGAGACCAGCTCGTCCTCGGTGATGCCGAAAGCGCGGGCGACGTCCTCCACCCGGGCCCCGGGGCGCTCCCTGAGATAGGTCACCAGGGAGAGCATCCGCCGGGTCTGGTCGATGGCGTTCGTGGGCCTGATCGGTTTGCCGGCCACTGTCTTCTTCCGCTCCCCCTCAGCCCTTGGCCACGGCACGCAGCCGGTCCACCACGTCGGCCCGCAGCTCCGCGGGCTCCAGGACCACCACGTCCGGTCCGAACTCGACCAGCCAGGCATCCAGCCCGTGGCCGTACGGAATCTCCAACTCGTCCCAGCCGTCCCCGAGTTCCCGGACGGCGGCCGCCTTCGCCCGCAGGGGGTACCCCGAGCCGGAGCGCAGCCGGATCCGGGCGCTGCGGTCGGCGGTCTCACCGGCCCACCCGGCGACGGTCTCGCGGACGGTGACGACGTCCGGGACGGGTGCCGTGTAGCGGCCGCTGCGGGTGCGCACCTTGCCGGTGATCCGGGACAGCCGGAAGACCCGCTCGGCGCCGCGCTCCCGGTCCCAGCCCGCGAGGTACCAGTGGCCGCGCCAGCACTCCAGCGCCCACGGCTCCACCTGCCGGGCCTCGGGGTGGGCGGCGTTCGCCTTGCGGTACTCGAAGACGACCGGGCGGCGGTCGCGGCACGCCAGCATGAGCGGCTCGAAGGCGGCCTCGTGCACGGGGATGCGCGGCTCCAGGGCGCCGTGCGACTCGTACGGGTCGACGTCCTCGGGGAGGCCGGCGGCGCGCAGCTTCTGCAGGGCGCCGCTGGCCGCGCCGGCGAGCCGGGCCTGCTGCCAGACCTTGGCGGCCAGGCCCAGGGCGGCGGCCTCCTCGGCGTCCAGCGTGATGGGCGGGAGGCGGTTGCTGTCGCGGCGGGCCAGGTAGCCGACGTCACCGTCGAGGTTCTCCACGGTCTCGATGACCAGGCCCAGCTCGCGCAGGTCGTCCTTGTCCCGCTCGAACATCCGGTTGAAGGAGTCGTCGCTGCCCGCTTCGAGATAGGCCTCGATGGATTCTCGAAGCTCACGCTTGCTGAGCGGCCGCCGCGTTCCCAGCAGACACAGCGCCAGGTTCATCAGCCGCTCGGCCTTGGCAATGGCCATCGACGCCCTTCCCTATGGTGCTTCCGACCGTTGACCGTACCGCTCCGCGGGGCCCTGGCAAAAGCCGAGGGCCCATGCCCGAACAGGCATGGGCCCCAGGTGATCGGCTCCGATCGGTCCTGTTCAGACGCCGAGCAGGTCGACCACGAAGATCAGGGTCTCGCCGGGCTTGATCGCCGGGGTCGGGCTCTGGTTGCCGTAGGCGAGGTGGGCCGGGATGGTGAGCTGGCGACGGCCGCCGACCTTCATGCCCTGCACGCCCTTGTCCCAGCCGGCGATGACACGGCCGCCACCCAGCGGGAAGCGGAACGGCGTGCCGCGGTTCCAGCTGGCGTCGAACTCCTCGCCCGTGCTGAAGGCGACACCGACGTAGTGCACGGTGACCGTCTGGCCGGCCTCCGCAACGGGGCCGTCGCCTTCCCAGATGTCCTTGATCTCGAGGTCCGCCGGGGGCTCGCCGCCCGGGAAGTCGATCTCGGGCTTGTCGATGCTCACGTCTTCAGCTCCTGCTCGTGTGGGGAAAGGCGAACACGCACAGTCTTACATTCCCGGCGATCACATCGCCGCGAGGATGTCGACCGAGAAGACCAGCGTCGAGTCCTTCTCGATGCCACTGCCCTGCGGCGGGTTGTCGCCGTACCCCAGCTCCGGCGGGATGACGATGAGGACCCGGCTGCCGACCTTCTTGCCGGTCAGACCCTGCGCCCAGCCCTTGACGACCTGCTGGAGCGAGAAGGAGGTCAGCGCCTTGCGGCTGTACGACGAGTCGAACTCCTTGCCGGTGTCCCAGAGCACGCCCTTGTACTGCACGAGCACGGTGCTGTCGGCGCTCAGCTCCTCGCCGTCGCCCTCGATCACGTAGGTCGCCACCAGCTCGGTCGGCGCGTCGGTCTTGGGGATCTCGATCGAGGGTGCCTTGCCGTCGGTGTTGGTGCCGACCTTGGGCAGGTCCGCGTCGTCCTGCGCGACGTCGGTGCCCTTGGCGGAGCTGCTCGCGTTGTACGTGTCCTCGATGTCGATGACGAAGACGAGCGTGTCGGTGCCCTTGATGCCCGCCTGGGGGTTGCCCTGCTCGCCGTACCCCCAGGTGGGCGGGACGGCCATCTCGACACGGCTGCCGGTCTTCTTGCCGGCCAGCCCGTAACGCCAGCCGTCGATGATGCTGCCCTGGGAGAGCTGGATGAGCAGCGGCGTCTTGCGGTCGTAGGAGTTGTCGAAGACCTTCGCGCTGGACCAGATCTGACCCAGGTAGTTGGCCACGAGGTAGTCGTTCTCCGCGACGGTGCGGCCGCCGCCCGCGATCACCGTCTTCACGGCGAGGTCCTTCGACGGCTCGCCACTGCCCTTGGCCACCGTGGGCTTCTCGCCGAACTTGGTGCCCGCGGTGATCGCCGGCAGCGGTCCGTCGACGATCTTCGGTGACGGTGCTGCGGAGGGCGACGCCGGGTCCGAGGGCGACGCGGTGTCGCTGGCCTTGCCGGAGTCGGACCCTTCGTCGCCGCAGGCGGCGAGTGTGACCAGTCCAGCGGGAACGGCGATGAGCAGTGAGCGTCGGCGCACGGTGGGGGCCTCGTAATCGGTCGATCTTGTTGATGGCGTGCGCGCAACTCTACGGTGTGAGAAGAGCGCCGTACGGGAAACGTACGGCGCCCGTGTGGCGTTCCGGCTTCACTCGGAACACATGGCTCACATACCGGCGATCAGCTTCTCCACCCGGTCGTCCACGGAACGGAACGGGTCCTTGCACAACACCGTCCGCTGGGCCTGGTCATTGAGCTTGAGGTGAACCCAGTCGACGGTGAAGTCCCGGCGCTGCTCCTGGGCCCGCCGGATGAAGTCGCCGCGCAGCCGGGCCCGAGTGGTCTGCGGCGGAACCGACTTGCCTTCGAAGATCTTCAAGTCGTTGCAGATCCGGGCGGCTTGACCCTTTTTCTCCAGCAGGTAGTAGAGGCCACGACGGCGGTGGATGTCGTGATAGGCGAGGTCTATCTGGGCGACCCGCGGATTCGACATGGTCATGTTGTGCTTGGCCCGGTACCGCTCGATGAGCTTGTACTTCATGACCCAGTCGATCTCGGTGTCGATCCGGTCCAGGTCCTCGGCCTCGATGGCGTCGAGCGTACGGCCCCACAGCTCCAGCACCTGTTCGACGATGCCGGTGCGGATGCCGCGCCGCTCGCAGAAGTCGACGGCCTTCTCGAAGTACTCGCGCTGCACCTCCAGCGCCGAGGCCTCCCTGCCGCTGGCCAGTCGCACCTTGCGCCGGCCCGTTATGTCGTGACTGACCTCGCGGATCGCCCGAATGGGGTTCTCCAGGGTGAGGTCGCGCATCACCGTGCCCGCCTCGATCATGCGCAGCACCAGGTCGGTGGCGCCGACCTTGAGCAGCATGGTCGTCTCGGACATGTTCGAGTCGCCGACGATGACGTGCAGCCGACGGTAGCGCTCGGCGTCCGCGTGCGGCTCGTCGCGGGTGTTGATGATGGGCCGGGAACGGGTCGTCGCCGAGGAGACGCCCTCCCAGATGTGCTCGGCGCGCTGGCTGACGCAGTACACGGCCCCGCGCGGCGTCTGCAGCACCTTGCCGGCGCCGCACAGCAGCTGCCGGGTGACGAGGAACGGGATGAGGATGTCCGCCAGCCGGGAGAACTCCCCGTGGCGGGCCACCAGATAGTTCTCGTGGCAGCCGTAGGAGTTGCCGGCGGAGTCGGTGTTGTTCTTGAAGAGGTAGACGTCGCCCGCGATTCCTTCCTCGTGCAGGCGTCGTTCGGCGTCCACCAGGAGTCCTTCGAGAATGCGCTCGCCGGCCTTGTCGTGGGTGACCAGCTCGATCACGTTGTCACATTCGGGTGTCGCGTATTCCGGATGCGAGCCCACGTCGAGATAGAGGCGGGCGCCGTTCCGCAGAAAGACATTGCTGCTGCGGCCCCATGACACGACACGGCGGAAGAGGTACCGCGCCACCTCGTCAGGCGACAGACGGCGCTGTCCCCTGAACGTGCACGTGACGCCGTACTCGTTCTCCAGCCCGAAAATGCGGCGGTCCATGACTGAACATTACGCCCGATCCCCTGAACTGAAACGGGGTTCGGCAGCACGATTTGGATCATTTTCCGATGAAGCCGCAACGACCGCCGTTCCGGCGGGAGCTGCGAGTACCCGCCCCGTGGCCAGCAGAACCAGCAACGACACGGCTCCCGCCGCACCGGGCACGGCGAAGCCCCCCAGCGCCCCGCCCCACTCGACGACGGGCCCCGCCAGCCCCGTTCCGACCGAGGCACCCACGGTGAACGTCGTCACAAGCCAGGAGAAGGCCTCGGTGACGGTCCCTCGCGGAGCGTGCCGGTCGACGATGACGAAGGCGCAGGCGATGGCGGGTGCGAGGAAGACACCGGCCAGCCCGGACAGGGCGGTCATCGCGACGG
Organism: Streptomyces sp. NPDC059861; assembly: GCF_042731435.1. Lineage (NCBI taxonomy): Bacteria > Bacillati > Actinomycetota > Actinomycetes > Kitasatosporales > Streptomycetaceae > Streptomyces > Streptomyces sp. NPDC059861. The sequence goes on from NZ_JBHWJQ010000023.1 coordinate 106,756, forward strand.
GCCCGGGCATCAGCATCAGCGGCAGGTAACAGACCGCCAGAAGCCCCACGAGCACCCGCAGTCGCCGTTCGGGGGAACCGGCCCACTCCCGCGCCCCGTAGCCGACCCCGCCGACCAGCGCGCCGAGTCCCAGGGCCGCCATCAGCCAGCCGTACACCGCGTCACCGCCTCGGTCGTCCGCGTAGGACACCGCGGCGACCGTGATGGAGCCGAGCGCCACGCCGACGAAGAGGAACGCGGCCAGCAGGGCCAGCAGCCCCGGTGAGCGCAGCGCGCCCAGCCAGTGCGCCTCGCGCGGCGCCGAGCGCCACGCGCGCGAGGGCGGCGACAGCACGACGGAGAGCGCGCCGAGCACCCCGACGACGTTCAGCACCAGCAGGGCGACCTGCGCCGACCACAGGGACACGCAGAGCGTCACCAGCAGCGGCCCGGCCGTGAACATGACTTCCTGGGCCACCGCGTCCATGGCGTACGCCGTGTGGATCTGGTCCTCGCGGCGCAGCACCGAGGGCCACAGCGCGCGCAGGCCGCCCTCCAGGGGCGGTGTGAAGAGCCCGGCGGCGGCGACGGCAGCGTAGGAGAGCGGCAGCGCCTCGGTGCCGCTGAGGGCGAAGCCGGCCATGGCGAGCGCCGAGAGCAGCGCGGCCGGCAGCTGGATCCGGGGCTGCCCGTGCAGGTCGACCAGCCGCCCCAGCAGGGGCTGTCCCACCGCGTTGGCGACGCCGTAGACGGCCGCCAGGGCGCCGGCCAGGCTGTAGGAGCCGCCCTCGGCGCGGATGAACAGCACGATCGCGATCGCTGCGGTGGCGTTGGGCAGCCGGCCCACGAGTGTGCCGGTCAGCAGCCTCGCGGCGTGTTTCGCCCTGAGGATCTCCCCGTATCCCACGGCCATGACCCCGCCCTCCGCCGAAGTTTTACGTATAACGTCCATTGCCATACGTACCATGTGCGCTGTTCACCCGTCCAGGCGAAGCCCGGACCCCACGCGACGAAGGAGCAGGCCGAGTGGCACGAGCCGGCACCCGCCCCACCAGCCGGGACGTCGCCGAGGCCGCCGGGGTCTCGCAGGCCGCCGTGTCGCTGGTGCTGGGCGAGAAGTGGCGCGGCCGCGTCTCGGAGGCGACGGCCGAGCGGGTCCGGGCGGCCGCCCGTGACCTGGGCTACCGCCCCAACCTCGCCGCCCGCAACCTGCGCCTCGGCCACACCCGCACGGTCCTGCTGGTCGTCCCCGCCCTGACCACCGAGTTCTTCGCCGGCGTCTACACCGGGGCCGCCCGCGTCGCCGCCGAGCACGGCTTCGGCGTGGTGCTCTACCCCTCCCCCGAGGGCATCGGGCCCGCGCGAAGCCCCTTCGCGTCCGCCCAGGCCGCCCTGGACGGCGTCATCGCCTCCTCCATGGCCGCCGACGCCCTCACCGCCATCCGAGGCGACCAGCTGCCCCTGGTGATGCTCGACAGCGATCCCAGGGGCAGCCTGGGCGCGGCCACGGTCAACCTCGACATCGCCGACGGCGTCCGCCAGGTCACCGACCACCTGCTGGGCCTCGGCCACCGCCACTTCCTGCACCTGGCGGCCGACGTGCCGTCCTGGACCTTCGAGGTGCGCGCCCGGGAGCTCGCCGCGCGCGTGGGAGCCGTCCCCGGGACGACCGTGCACACGGCCCGCGCGCCCATCTCCATCGACGACGCCCTGAGCGCCGCCGAGGCCGCGCTCGGGAGCCGCCCCGCCACCGCCGTCGTCTGCGACGACGACAAGCTGGCGGCGGGCGCCTACAAGGCCGTCCGGCGGCTGGGTCTGCGCGTCCCCGACGACATCTCCGTCACCGGCCTCGACGACCTCGCCCTGGCCACCGCGATCGACCCGGAGCTGACGACCGTGCGCCTGGACGCCGAGCTGTTCGGGGAACGCGGTATGCGGGCCCTGCTGGCGGTCCTGGAGGGCCGGGAGCCCGAGGGCGGGGACATCCCGGTCGAGCTGGTCGTACGGGGCTCCACGGCGCCGCCACCGGCGCTCTGAAACGCCGGATGCCCCGGCCGTCGGGACCGGGGCATCCGCAAGGGGGTCGGGCGGGCCGAGACGGGTCTACTCGTCCTCGCCGGCCTCGTCCTCGGCCTCCGCGGCGGACGAGGCCCCGCCCGCCTCCAGCAGTCGGCCGAGCTGTCGGCCGGTGATCCGCCTGAACTTGCGCTTCTGCGGGCGCGTCCGGTCCAGCACCGCCACCTCCAGGCGCTCGGCGGGGATCTCCCGCTGGCTGCCGTTGGTGTCACGGGACAGGGCCTGCACGGCCAGCTTCAGCGCCTCGGCGAGCGTCATGCCGTCCTGGTGGCGCTGGTCCAGATAGCCGCTGATCTGCTCGGCGTTGCCGCCCACCGCGACGGAGCCGTGCTCGTCCACGATCGAGCCGTCGTGCGGGAGCCGGTAGATCTGGTCGCCCTCGGGCGTCTCGCCGACCTCGGCGACGACCAGCTCCACCTCGTACGGCTTCTCGGCCGCGCTGGAGAAGATCGTGCCCAGCGTCTGCGCGTAGACGTTGGCGAGGCCGCGGGCGGTCACGTCGTCGCGGTCGTAGGTGTACCCACGCAGGTCGGCGTAGCGGACACCGCCGATGCGCAGGTTCTCGTACTCGTTGTACTTGCCGGCGGCCGCGAAGCCGATCCGGTCGTAGATCTCGCTGAACTTGTGCAGCGCGCGGGACGGGTTCTCGCCGACGAAGACGATGCCGTCGGCGTACTGCAGCACGACCAGGCTGCGGCCCCGGGCGATGCCCTTGCGGGCGTACTCCGCCCGGTCGGCCATGGCCTGCTGGGGTGAGACATAGAACGGCGTCGACACCGGCTATCCGTCCCTTTCTGTCGAAGTCACTGGAGAACCCTCGGACAACAAACGGCCGCCGGCTACAGCAGCGCGGCCCGCGGGCCGTCGGGCTGCTCCAGCCGGCGCTCCAGGATCGCGCGGGCGATCGCGGAGCCCTCGTCCTCGGTGAGCCGGCGGAAGCCGTCCTCGGTGATCACGGTGACGATCGGGTAGATCCGGCGGGCGACATCGGGACCACCGGTCGCCGAGTCGTCGTCTGCCGCGTCGTAGAGGGCCTGCACCACGAGGGTCGTGGCCTGGTCCTCGGTCAGGTCCTCACGGAAGAGCTTCTTCATGGCGCCGCGCGCGAAGATCGAACCGGAGCCGGTGGCCGCGAAGCCCTGCTCCTCGGAGCGGCCGCCCGTCACGTCGTAGGAGAAGATGCGGCCCTTGCCCCGGTCCACGTCGTAGCCGGCGAAGAGCGGCACCACGGCGAGGCCCTGCATGGCCATGCCGAGGTTGGAACGGATCATGGTCGACAGCCGGTTCGCCTTGCCCTCCAGGGACAGCTGGGCGCCCTCGACCTTCTCGAAGTGCTCCAGCTCCAGCTGGAAGAGCTTGACCATCTCGACGGCCAGACCGGCGGTGCCGGCGATGCCGACGGCCGAGTACTCGTCCGCCGGGAAGACCTTCTCGATGTCGCGCTGCGCGATGACGTTGCCCATGGTGGCCCGGCGGTCACCGGCGAGCACGACTCCGCCGGGGAACGTCACGGCCACGATCGTGGTGCCGTGCGGCGCCTCGATCACACCCTGGGTGGGAGGCAGTTGCCGGTTGCCGGGCAGCATCTCCGGCTGGTGCCTGGCCAGGAAGTCCATGAAGGAGGAGGACCCAGGCGTCAGGAAGGCAGCTGGTAGACGCCCGGTGCTACGAGTGTTGGCTTCCACGCGTTTCCTTCCAAGTAGTCAGCAGCTCGGTACACGGCTTCGGGATCGTCACTCAACAGGCCGACGCCGGTATCGCAGTTGAAGCAAGGTACGCCACGGACCCTACCCGTCTCATGGCGGTGATCCACATGAAGGGCGGAAGCCTTCCGGCAGATCACACGCAGCCGCGGGCGAAGACCACGCGCGGCTCGGACCCACCGCACCGCGCGTGGCACCTCATCGGCGGGATGCCGGACACCCACACCCCCGTCGACCTTCGATTCGAAGGGCAAGTGGGCTTACTGCCCACCCTTTTGCACGAAGGAACGCACGAAGTCCTCTGCGTTCTCCTCCAAGACGTCGTCGATCTCGTCCAGTACCGAGTCCACGTCGTCCGAGAGCTTCTCCTGACGCTCCTTGAGGTCCTCCGAAGCCTGCGCCTCTGTCGCCTGCTCCTCGACCTCCTCGGTGGAACGCGTCGCCTTCTGCTGTCCGCCGCCGGTGTCCTTGGTCGCCATAACCCTCACCCCGCTCGGTTCGCCCGAATGTTCGACATCGCTGCCGATCGGTCATGATCAGACCCTACAAGCCGGGTCCGACAATGGCCCCGCAGTTTCTGCAACGTACGAGGGCCACCTCGATGATTCCCGGGCGCCAGGATTTCCACCCTGTGCGCCCGGCCCCGCCCGAGTACCCGCTCAGCCGCCGCTCAGGACCTTGACCAGGTCTTCCGCGGTGCGGCAGCGGTCCAAGAGCTCCTTGACGTGATTACGCGTTCCGCGAAGCGGTTCCAGGGTTGGAACGCGCTGCAGGGAGTCCCGGCCCGGCAGGTCGAAGATCACCGAGTCCCAGGACGCCGCGGCCACGTCGTCGGCGTACTGCTCCAGGCAGCGCCCGCGGAAGTACGCGCGCGTGTCCTCCGGCGGCTTGGACTTCGCCCGCTCGACGTCCTCCTCGGTCAGCAGCCGCTTGATCCGGCCGCGCGAGGCCAGACGGTTGTACAGGCCCTTGTCGGGGCGTACGTCCGCGTACTGGAGGTCGACCAGGTGCAGCCGGGCGGCGTCCCAGTCGAGGCCGTCACGGCGCCGGTAGCCCTCCATCAGCTCCCGCTTGGCGACCCAGTCCAGCTCGCCGGACAGGCTCATCGGATCGTGCTCCAGCCGGTTGAGGGTGTCCTCCCAGCGCTGCAGGACGTCCTTGGTCTGCTCGTCGGCGTCGGCCCCGAAGCGCTCCTCGACGTACTTGCGGGACAGCTCGTAGTACTCCATCTGCAGCTGGACCGCGGTCAGCGTCCGGCCGCTGCGGAGCGTGACGAGACGCTTGAGCGAGGGGTCGTGCGAGACCTGGTGCAGGGTGCGTACGGGCTGGTCGACGGCCAGGTCGACGGCGATGAAGCCGTCCTCGATCATGGACAGCACCAGGGCCGTGGTGCCCAGCTTGAGGTAGGTCGAGATCTCCGACAGGTTCGCGTCGCCGATGATCACGTGCAGCCGGCGGTACTTCTCCGCGTCGGCGTGCGGCTCGTCGCGCGTGTTGATGATCGGACGCTTCAGCGTCGTCTCCAGGCCGACCTCGACCTCGAAGTAGTCCGCGCGCTGGCTCAGCTGGAAGCCGTGCTCGTGCCCGTCCTGGCCGATGCCGACGCGGCCCGCTCCGGCGAAGACCTGCCGGGAGACGAAGAAGGGCGTCAGGTGGCGCACGATGTCCGAGAAGGGGGTCTCCCGCTTCATCAGGTAGTTCTCGTGCGTGCCGTAGGAGGCGCCCTTGTTGTCGGTGTTGTTCTTGTACAGGTGGATCGGCTGGGCGCCGGGCAGCTGGGCGGCCCGTTCCGCGGCCTCCGCCATGATCCGCTCACCGGCCTTGTCCCAGAGCACGGCGTCGCGGGGGTTGGTCACCTCCGGAGCGCTGTACTCGGGGTGTGCGTGGTCCACGTAGAGACGGGCCCCGTTGGTCAGGATGACGTTGGCGAGGCCGATGTCCTCGTCGGTGAGCTGGCTGGAGTCGGCGGCCTCACGGGCGAGGTCGAAGCCCCGTGCGTCGCGCAGCGGATTCTCCTCCTCGAAGTCCCAGCGGGCCCGACGGGCCCGGTGCATCGCCGCCGCGTAGGCGTTGACGATCTGGGACGAGGTGAGCATGGCATTGGCGTTGGGGTGGCCGGGGACGGAGATCCCGTACTCCGTCTCGATGCCCATTACTCGCCGTACGGTCATGCGGCCCTCCTTGCCCGGCGGTGCCCTCGGTCGTGGACGCCGCTCAGATACCGCTGGCGCTCGGTTGCGTGTGCGGTGCCCGTCCCCGCACTGCGCGATCCGGCGGTACGGAAGAGCCTAGAACGCCTTTGCGCTGGTGGGGAGATCATTTGCGTCATTGCTGTGCTCCAGCCGTGGCCCGAAAAACAGTCGGCTGCGGGTACCCGCTGAGGGCACCCGCAGCCGCCCTGCCTTTTACAGGTACTGACCCGTGTTCGCCACCGTGTCGATGGAGCGTCCGGTGTCCGCGCCCTGCTTTCCGGTGATGAGCGTACGGATGTACACGATCCGTTCGCCCTTCTTTCCGGAGATGCGGGCCCAGTCGTCCGGGTTGGTGGTGTTGGGCAGGTCCTCGTTCTCCTTGAACTCGTCCACGCAGGCCTGGAGGAGGTGGGAGACGCGCAGGCCCTTCTGGTTGTGCTCCAGGAAGTCCTTGATCGCCATCTTCTTGGCGCGGCCGACGATGTTCTCGATCATGGCGCCGGAATTGAAGTCCTTGAAGTACAGGACTTCCTTGTCACCGTTGGCGTACGTCACCTCGAGGAAGCGGTTTTCCTCGGACTCGGCGTACATGTGTTCCACAGCGGTCTGGATCATGCTCTGGACCGTCATGGACTTGTCGTCGCCGTGCTCGGTCACGTCGTCGGCGTGCAGCGGAAGGCGCTCGGTGAGGTACTTGCCGAAGATGTCCTTGGCCGCCTCGGCGTCCGGACGCTCGATCTTGATCTTCACGTCGAGCCGGCCGGGGCGCAGGATCGCGGGGTCGATCATGTCCTCACGGTTGGAGGCACCGATCACGACCACGTTCTGCAGGCCCTCCACACCGTCGATCTCGGCGAGCAGCTGCGGGACGATGGTGTTCTCCACGTCCGAGCTGACACCGGAGCCGCGGGTGCGGAAGAGGGACTCCATCTCGTCGAAGAAGACGATGACGGGGGTGCCCTCGCTGGCCTTCTCCCGGGCCCGCTGGAAGACGAGGCGGATCTGCCGCTCCGTCTCACCGACGTACTTGTTCAGCAGCTCGGGGCCCTTGATGTTGAGGAAGAAGCTCTTGCCGGCGGCCTGGCCGGTGACCTCGGCGACCTTCTTGGCCAGCGAGTTGGCGACGGCCTTGGCGATGAGCGTCTTGCCGCATCCGGGCGGCCCGTAGAGCAGCACGCCCTTGGGCGGGCGCAGTTCGTGCTCCTTGAACAGGTCCGGGTAGAGGTACGGCAGCTCGACCGCGTCGCGGATGGCCTCGATCTGGCCGCCGAGGCCGCCGATCTGCTCGTAGCCGATGTCGGGGACCTCTTCGAGGACGAGCTCCTCGACCTCGCTCTTGGGAACGATCTCGTAGACGTAGCCGGAGCGCGGTTCGAGCAGCAGGGCGTCGCCGGGTCGGATGTTGACGTCCAGCAGCGGCTCGGCGAGCCGTACCACCCGTTCCTCGTCGGTGTGCCCGAGCACCAGGGCGCGCTCGCCGTCCTCCAGGATCTCCTTGAGGGTGACGATGTCCCCGACGCGCTCGTACTTCATGGCCTCGACCACGTTGAGCGCCTCGTTGAGCATTACTTCCTGGCCGCGCCGCAGGTCCTCGAGTTCGACGCTGGGGCTGACGTTCACGCGGAGCTTGCGGCCCCCCGTGAAGATGTCGGCGGTGTCGTCCTCGTTCGCCTGCAGGAAGACACCGAAGCCGGCCGGCGGCTGGGCGAGCCGGTCGACCTCTTCCTTGAGGGCCACGATCTGGTCGCGTGCCTCACGGAGCGTGTTGGCGAGTCGCTCGTTCTGAGCGGACACGCCGGCCAGGTTGGTCTGCAGCTCGACGATCCGCTCTTCGAGAATCCTCGTGTGCCGCGGAGAGTCGGCGAGCTTGCGTCGCAGGACGGCGATCTCCTGCTCAAGGTAGGCAATCTGCCCGGCCGGGTCGTCGGACCCGCGTCCCGGGCGGATGCCGCGGTTCATGTCGTCGTCGTGGGCTGCCACGGTCCTCACCTCCTCCAAGGGGAGCTGGACGCTTCCAGACCCTACCTGGGTGGGTGTCGATTGAAACCCCTAGATCACAAAGACTGTCGGGGTGTGTCCGATCTTCACCCTTGCGCTCTCCCTCACGCCAGGGGAATACCCAGCGAACGGGATACGAAAGCGAGCGAAGGTAGGGTCGAAGCGTTCAACACCCGTCAGAGCTGGCCGGATTCCCGTACGGCCGGGCGGGCAAAAGGCAGGAGAGGTGACCGTGCAGCAGGAGGCCGGAGTCGACGGCGAGGCACTCGAGGTCTGGATCGATCAGGATCTCTGTACCGGCGACGGCATCTGCGCCCAGTACGCCCCCGAGGTGTTCGAGCTGGACATCGACGGTCTGGCCTACGTGAAGGGCACGGACGACGAGCTGTTGCAGGCCCAGGGAGCCACAACGCCCGTACCGCTGCCGCTCCTCACGGATGTGATCGACTCGGCGAAGGAGTGTCCGGGCGACTGCATCCATGTGCGACGGATTTCGGACAGGGTGGAGATCTACGGCCCGGACGCAGAGTGACCGGATCCTTACGTCCCGTCATGACTGTCTGATTTCTCACACAGGCGGGTTGCGGGCGTCAGACGCTCCGGGCGTCGGCGGGTGACGAGCGGACGAACGCACCGTTCCCCCACTGCCACTTCGCGTCCTCCTCCACGTCCGGACAGCAGGTCGGGACGTCCGGGGAGGAGTAGCCGAGCAGCGTCGCGAGGACGACTCCGTCCCGGACGGCGAAGTCGCGGACGGTGGACCGGTCCTTGGGGTCGACGAGCGTGGCCACCACACGGGGGCGGGTCGCGCCGTCGCCCTGGGTGAGGACGTACACGCCGTCGGGGGGTGTGCTTATGCCCGCGTCGCAGTGCACCACGGCGACGGTTTCCGGCCGCCCGTCCCCGTCGAGGTCCCCGGACGCCTTCCTCTCCACCACGGCCTTCACGGGCCCGCATTCGAGGGGGAAGGCGACGCCGTCGGTGGCGGGCGGCGCGGCGGCCGGCAGGGCCGGGCGGCCCGGCGCCTGGGCGGCGGTCGCCGAATCCGGCGGCAGCAGGGACGACAGGGCGACGACACCGGCGACGGCGGTCGCGGTGGCGACCCAGTGGATCGGCCGGGTGTGCGTGTGAGCCAGTTCCGGAACGGCGGGTTGCTGCACTAGGAGTGTCTCCTGTGAGGGCTGTGCCGGTGGGGGTGGCCAGCATGGTGCCACACGTCACAGTGTTGGGGAACGGCGGGGGTCGGCCCTTGTGAGGTGGGGGTCTGCCGGTACGTCAACGTGACGGCGCCGTGGCCGCGTTCCCTGCGGTCTGCGGGAACTCGGCCACGGCGCCGTCACGTTGTACGCGGCACGGGGCCGCCTCAGCGGCCCATGCCTCCGTCGGCGTTGGGGCCGGAGTAGTCCTCGCCGTAGGCACCCTTGGCGGGGCGGCGGCGGCGCATGGGCGGCTCGACGCCGTCGGCGAGGCGGCGGGCGGTGAGGAGGAACCCCGTGTGGCCGATCATCCGGTGGTCCGGGCGGACGGCGAGGCCCTCGACGTGCCAGTTGCGGATCATCGTCTCCCAGGAGGTCGGCTCGTTGAAGCAGCCGATCTCGCGGATGGACTCGACGGTCCGGGCGAGCTGGGTGGTGGTCGCGACGTAGCAGCACAGGATGCCGCCGGGCACGAGCGCCTTGGAGACGGCCTCCAGGCACTCCCACGGGGCGAGCATGTCGAGGATGACGCGGTCGACGTCGGTGTCCGACAGGTTGTCCTGGAGGTCGCCGACGGTGAGCTGCCAGGCCGGGTGCGGGCCGCCGAAGTAGCGCTCCACGTTGGCCTGGGCGATCTCGGCGAAGTCCTCGCGGCGCTCGTAGCTGTGCAGCATGCCCTGGTCGCCGATGGCCCGCAGCAGGAAGCTGCTGAGCGACCCCGAACCGACGCCGGCCTCCACGACGCGCGCGCCGGGGAAGATGTCGGCGAAGGACAGGATCTGCCCCGCGTCCTTGGGGTAGACGACGGCTGCCCCACGGGGCATGGACAGGACGTAGTCGGGGAGCAGGGGGCGCAGCGCGAGGTAGGCGACGTTTCCGGTGGTGCGGACAACGCTGCCCTCGGGAGCGCCGATCAGTTCGTCGTGCGGGAAGGAACCCTTGTGGGTGTGGAAGTTCTTCCCGGCCTCGAGCGTGAACGTGTAGTGGCGGCCCTTGGGGTCGGTCAGCTGAACCTGGTCCCCGACCTTGAAGGGCCCGCGCCTGCGGGCGGCACCGGTCGGTTCGGACATGTGAACAGCCTACCGGCGATTACGGGGGCCGCCGACCACTACGATGGCCTGGCCATGGCCTTGACGAAGGCCCGCTCGACGTCCGCGGCGGACAGCACGCCGTAGATCTCCCCGGTGTCCTCGACCACCAGGTACTCGGTCGCGGGGGTGGCCCGGAGCACCTCCAGAAGGTCCTCGCCGGCCAGCTCGGCGGAGACCCGCATGCCGTCGGCGATGTCCTGGGCGAGGCCGCTCACCGCGACCCATGGGCGGCGGTGTTCGGGTACGCCGACGATCGCGGCCTCGCGGACCAGCGAGACCGGGTTGCCGTCGGCGTCGACGACGACCAATGCGCGGGCGCCGGCGGCGTTGGCACGCCGCAGGGCCTCCGAGAGGGGGGTGTCGCTCTCGACCGGCACCGCGCGCCGGGTGAGCGCGCGGGCGCGCAGTTCGGGGAGGTGCTCGCGCAGCCGGGCGACGCGCAGGCTGTTGCCGGCGCCGGTCCAGATGATCGCGGCGAGGATGGCGGCCAGCAGGGCGTCCATGACGGTGTCCATGCCGACGTTGTCCACGGCGTCGCGGCCGAGCGCGCCGGACTGGGTGAGCAGCGGGAGCCCGATCAGGACGGAGACGGCCAGGGCGCGGCCGACCCAGGCGGCGGCGACGGTGCCGCTCATCGGCCTGCCGGTGATCTTCCAGACGACGGCGCGGAGCATACGGCCGCCGTCGAGGGGGAGGCCGGGCAGGAGGTTGAAGGCGGCCACGATGAGGTTGGAGATCATCAGGCCGGCCAGCAGCACGCCGGGGACCGTGCCGGGCTCGACCGGCTGCAGGGCGAGGTAGAACAGGCCGGCCAGCACGAGGGAGAGCAGCGGACCGACGAACGCGAGGACGAACTCCCGGCCCGGTGTCTCGGCCTCCTTCTCGATCTCGGAGACCCCGCCGAAGAACTGGAGCTGGATACGGCGCACCGGCAGCTTGTAGCGCAGGGCCGCCACGGTGTGGGCCAGCTCGTGCACGAGCACGGAGGCGTAGAAGGCGACGGCGAAGAAGAGGGAGACCAGATAGCGGGCGGCGCCCAGCTCGGGCAGCACGCGCTCCAGCTGCCCGCCGAACACCCAGGTGATCAGGGCGGCCACCAGGAACCAGCTGGGCGCCACGTACACCGGCACCCCGAAGGGGCGTCCCATCAGCAGCCCGCCACGCGGCCCCGGGGTGCGCTGGGGGGCGGCCCCTTTGCCGGGGGCGGAGTGGGCGAGGGTGCGGTGGGCCAGGTGGGGGTCGGAGGCGTCGGGGTGGTCGTGACGGTCGCCGCCCGGCTGGTCGTTGACACCCCGTTCGCCGGGGTGGGCGGGGTGGGCGGGCGGTCGGCTGGTGTCGTCCGGCCCGCCCGGCCCGTTCGGCTGATCGTCGCCGCCGCGGGCCTCCGGGGACGCGCCGGCGGGGTCCGGCTCGGTGCCGGCCGGCTCGGGCGACGGCAGGTCGGGCGCGGGCGGGTCCGGGGGCGTTGAGTCCGGGCGTGTGGGGTCCGGGCGTGTGGATTCCGTGGCCGGGGCCGTACGGTCTGGCTGGTGCCGGTGCGACTCGTCGGTGTCCGGCCGCGGCTGCCCGCTCCCGCCGCTCTCGTCCACGGTGTCCCCTCGTTCGAAGCGTCTCCCGCCCCTGCCGGGCGGAAGGGTCTCGGGTCGATGGTATGCGTCCGTTGGGGCGCGTTCCGCCCCGGCACCCCCTCTGTTCTCCCCGTCGTCGCCCCGTCAGGACTGACGGCTGGGTCACTGTCAGTGGCGGGCCGTATGGTCTGTGGGCATGGACACCAGCACCGAGGGCGCGGCGCAGCAGCCCCCAAGCGGCGGGAGGGCCGAGGCGACGGAAGGGCATCCGTCCGTCACGGTCGAGCCTACGACCCGAAGCGCGACGGCGGCGGTGACGGCGGAGACCGAGGCCGCCGCCACGACCGAGGTCACCGGGCCCGTCGCCATAGCGCCCACCTCGCTCTCCCCCTCGCGTGCCGGCGACTTCATGCAGTGCCCGCTCCTGTACCGGTTCCGGGTGATCGACCGGCTGCCCGAGAAGCCCAGCGCGGCGGCGACCCGGGGCACCCTGGTCCACTCGGTCCTGGAGCGCCTCTTCGACGCCCCCGCGGCGGAGCGCACCCCGCCACGCGCGAAGTCGCTCGTCCCCGGCCAGTGGCAGCGGCTGCGTGAGGCCAGGCCGGAGGTGGAGGAGCTGTTCGCCGACGATCCGGAGGGTGACCGGCTGGCCGGCTGGCTGACGGAGGCGGAACAGCTCGTCGAGCGCTGGTTCACTCTGGAGGATCCGACGCGGCTGGAGCCGGCCGAGCGGGAGCTGTTCGTGGAGACGGAGCTGGACTCGGGGCTGCGGCTGCGCGGGATCATCGACCGGGTCGACGTGGCGCCGACCGGCGAGGTCCGGATCGTCGACTACAAGACGGGCAAGGCACCCCGGCCCGAGTACGCCGAAGGTGCCTTGTTCCAGATGAAGTTCTACGCGCTGGTCGTCTGGCGGCTGAAGAAGGTGATCCCGCGCCGGCTCCAGCTCGTCTATCTCGGCAGCGGTGACGTACTGACGTACGACCCGGTCCGCGCCGACCTGGAGCGGGTCGAGCGCAAGCTGCTGGCGCTGTGGGAGGCGATCCGCCAGGCCACCGAGACCGGCGACTGGCGGCCCCGCCCGACCAAGCTGTGCGGCTGGTGCGACCACCAGGCCAACTGCCCGGAGTTCGGCGGCACTCCCCCGCCCTACCCCCTGCCGGTGCGCCCGGCCGGCGGCGTCCTGCCCGCCCCGACGAGGGCGCCGGACTCGGCCGCGGTGGAGCAGGGCAGAATGGGGCCGGACTAGCGAAGGAGACTTACGTGGCCATCCGCGTCCTACTGGTCGACGACCAGCCGCTGCTGCGTACGGGCTTCCGGATGATCCTGGAGGCCGAACAGGACATCGCGGTCGTCGGCGAGGCCGGAGACGGCCTCCAGGCACTCGACCAGGTGCGGGCGCTGCAGCCCGACGTGGTGCTCATGGACATCCGCATGCCGCGGATGGACGGCGTGGAGGCGACCCGGCAGATCACCGGCCCCGGCCGGGACGGCCCGGCCAAGGTGCTGGTGCTGACCACCTTCGACCTCGACGAGTACGTGGTGGAGGCCCTCAAGGCCGGCGCCAGCGGCTTCCTGCTCAAGGACGCCCCAGCCAACGAGCTGGTGCAGGCGATCCGGGTCGTCGCGAACGGCGAGGCGATGCTCGCCCCGAGCATCACGCGCCGGCTGCTCGACAAGTACGCCACGCATCTCCCGTCCGGCGAGGAGCCGGTGCCGGACGCCCTCGGCACACTCACCGAGCGCGAGGTGGAGGTGCTGAAGCTGGTCGCGCGCGGCCTGTCGAACGCCGAGATCGCCGCCGACCTGTTCGTCAGCGAAACCACGGTCAAGACGCACGTGGGCCATGTCCTCACCAAGCTCGGGCTGCGCGACCGGGTGCAGGCCGCGGTGTACGCGTACGAGAGCGGTCTGGTGCGCCCCGGCGCGCAGTGACCGGACCGCCGACACGACGCCGAGGGCGCCCGCTTCCCGGAGGAAGCG
>NZ_JBHWJQ010000024.1:0-118537 GCF_042731435.1 Streptomyces sp. NPDC059861
GCGTTGACTTTTGGCACGCTGTTGAGTTCTCAAGGAACGGACGCTTCCTTTGTACTCACCCGAGAATCTCTCTCGCGGCTTTCCTCCGGGCGCTTCCCTTCGGTGTTTCCAAACTCTATCAGGGTTTTTCCGTCTCTCTGACCACCGTTCTGCGGGCATGCAGAAGGAGACCCGAGTTAGGATCTGACAAGTTGGGTACCGCCGGGCGACGACGCTAGTTCGCATCGCTCAGCCTCAAGCAGGAGTACGACTGTACATGGGGCCGCGGAGCGCGTGCAAATCCATTACGCTGGTGGTCTAGACCTCTATTGGGAGGTCTCCGGCGAACCGGGACTTCCCATGACATACCCTGCTCAGCAGTGGGCCGTCCGGGACAGGCTGTGACGGCTCATATATGAATCTCCGCCCCCTGGGAGGCTCCCATGACCACCGTTACGTCCCCGCTCGCCGGACGCGTCGTCGGACTTGCCGCAGTACCGGATCCGGTCTTCTCCGGGGCCATGGTCGGCCCGGGTACGGCCATCGACCCCGTACGTGAGCCCTCCGAGGCCGTCTCGCCGGTGGACGGAGTCATCGTCTCCCTCCACCCGCACGCCTTCGTCGTCGTGGACGCTGAGGGACACGGCGTGCTCACCCACCTCGGCATCGACACCGTGCAGCTCAACGGTGAGGGCTTCGAGCTGCTCGTGAACAAGGGCGACACCGTGGCCCGTGGTCAGGGCGTCGTGCGCTGGGACCCGAGCGCGGTCGAGGCCGCCGGCAAGTCGCCGGTGTGCCCGATCGTGGCGCTGGAGGCCACGGCCGAGGCTCTCTCCGAACTCCGCGAGGACGGCGACGTCAAGTCGGGCGACGCTCTCTTCGTCTGGAAGTGACGTCAGCACCGTCGTATGACGGCATGTAGGACAACCACCGCGGCGGCGGGGTCCGCCGCACTATCGGAGACGGGTGAGATGGAGACAACGCTGCGAGGCGTCGGCGTGAGCCACGGGGTGGCGATCGGCGAGGTTCGGCACATGGGAACGGCGGTGCTCGAACCGCCCGCCAAGCAGATCCCGGCCGGGGAGGCGGAGCGCGAACAGGGGCGCGCCCGGCAGGCCGTGGAGGCGGTGGCGGCCGACCTGATGGCACGCGGCAATCTGGCAGGCGGCGAGGCACAGGCCGTACTCGAGGCGCAGGCCATGATGGCCCAGGACCCGGAGTTGATCGCGGACGTGGACCGGCGGATCGCCGTCGGCAGCACCGCGGAGCGCGCGGTGTATGACGCCTTCGCGGCGTACCGGGATCTGCTCGCCGGTGCCGGTGAGTACCTCGCCGGGCGTGTGGCGGACCTGGATGACGTGCGGAACCGCATCGTCGCCCGTCTGCTCGGGGTGCCGATGCCGGGTGTGCCGGACAGCGACGAACCGTATGTACTGGTCGCGCGTGACCTCGCGCCTGCGGACACGGCACTGCTGGACCCCACGCTCGTTCTCGGTTTCGTCACCGAGGAAGGCGGGCCGACCAGCCACAGCGCGATCCTGGCTCGGGCGCTCGGCGTGCCTGCCGTGGTGGCGCTGCCGGGCGCGGGTGAGCTGGCCGAGGGCACGATGATCGCCGTGGACGGCAGCACCGGCGAGATCTTCGTGACCCCGAGCGACGAGAAGAAGGACCGGCTGAGGGCTTCGGCCGCTGAGCGCAAGGCCGCGCTGGCGGCGTCGACCGGGCCCGGTGCCACCTCCGACGGTCACAAGGTGCCGCTACTCGCCAACATCGGCGGTCCCGCGGACATCGCGGCCGCGGTGGAGGCCGGCGCCGAGGGCGTCGGTCTGTTCCGCACCGAGTTCCTCTTCCTGGACGACAGCAAGCAGGCGCCGTCCGAGGAGAAGCAGATCGAGGCCTATCGACAGGTTCTCGAGGCGTTCCCCGAGGGCAGGGTCGTCGTGCGCGTGCTGGACGCCGGTGCCGACAAGCCGCTGGACTTCCTGACGCCGTCCGACGAGCCGAACCCGGCCCTGGGCGTGCGGGGCCTGCGGACGCTGCTCGATCACCCCGAGGTGCTGCGCACCCAGCTGACCGCGCTGGCGAAGGCGGCCGAGGGGCTGCCCGTCTACCTCGAGGTGATGGCCCCGATGGTGGCGGACCGCACGGACGCCAAGGCGTTCGCGGACGCGTGCCGGGAGGCCGGGCTGCGGGCCAAGTTCGGCGCGATGGTGGAGATTCCGTCGGCGGCGCTCCGGGCGCGCTCGATCCTGCAGGAGGTCGAGTTCCTGTCCCTGGGCACGAACGACCTGGCGCAGTACACGTTCGCCGCCGACCGTCAGGTGGGCGCGGTGTCCCGGCTTCAGGACCCGTGGCAGCCCGCGCTGCTGGACCTGGTGGCGCTGTCTGCCGAGTCGGCGAAGGCCGAGGGCAAGAGCTGTGGTGTCTGCGGTGAGGCCGCGTCCGATCCGCTGCTCGCGTGTGTGCTGACGGGTCTGGGTGTCACCTCCCTCTCCATGGGTGCGGCGTCGCTCCCCTATGTCCGGGCGACCCTGGCGAAGTACACGCTGGCGCAGTGCGAGCGGGCAGCGGCTGCCGCGCGTGCGGCCGACACCGCCGAGGAGGCGCGTAACGCGGCTCAGGCGGTGCTGTCCGGCGAGTAGGCGAACCGGGCGGACGACGGTGCTCCTGTGCGGGGCGCTCCACCTGCTGGTGGGGCGCCCCGTCCATGTCCGGGCTTCTTCAGTGGCGGTGCTCCCCGGCCTGCCCCTCCTCTCCTTCCTCGCCCTTCTCTCCGGTTTCTTCGCCCCTCGCGTCCTCGCCCAGGTCCGGCGGGACGCCGTAGTCGACCCCTGATTCCGGGGAGATCAGGTCGCCCGATTCCACGTCGGTGCAGTAGGCGTCGAAGACCTCGCCGGCGGTCAGGGGTTCGAGGCCGCCTGCGCGCAGGCGCCAGCCGTAGATGCGGTCCGCGGTGGCGGGAGCGGTGGTCCGCATGACCAGTCCCCCAGGGCTGCGGGTGGCGATGCCCAGAGCCAGGACCGTGGTGAATTCGAGGGCTTCGGCCTCGTCGAGTCGGGGGGTGCCGTCGCTGGCCCGGTCCGCGTGGAGGGCGGCGACCAGGGTTTCCGGGGTGCCGGAGACACTGCAGACGAGGTGCCGGTTGCCGGGCGGTGCCGTGTCGAGGATGCGGACGAGGAGTTTCGAGGCCCGGGCGAAGGCGGTGCGGCCGATGTCCTCGCCGCAGGTCGCGCAGGCGCCGACGCGGGCCAGGAGTGTCGAGGCGTACTCCCAGGTCGCCTGCCGTACCGCTTCGTCCACGAGGACCGGGACGAGGTCGGCGAGCTTCTGGCCCTCGTACGGAACGGTGGTGCCGCTGGCCGCCAGTTCCGCGGTGAAGCGTGTGCGGCTCGACGGCAGGTCGGGGTCGAGTCCTCCGCCTTCGCAGAAGTCCGCGTACTCCTGGGGGTCGAAGAGGGCGACGGTGGTGTGGCTGCCCTGGGCGGCGCGTGTTTTGAGCAGGGCTTCCACCTGCTGCAAGTAGGTTTCGTGGTCGTCGAACGTGAAGCTGCGATAGCGCCGCATGGCCCGGAAGTCGTACTCGTCGGTGAGCAGGCCGATCGTGCCGGCGACTTCGCGGTGCAGGACGCGTCGCATGGTCGTGTGGTCGGTGTGCGCCATTGTTTCCCCCTGTGCGCAGTCGATCAATGCTCACTCACAGTAACCGGCCGCACTGACAACGCGGGTCGGCCAGGTATGCGGCAGGGGGAAACCGCAGGTCACGCTGGTACTGCCGAGCAGCGGCCCTGGACGTCAGCCTCGCTTACGGGCGAGGTCCTCGTAGAAGTGGAGCAGGTCGAGGTTGTCGATGGAGCCGGGGTTGACCGCCTTTTCCAGCGGGGTGCCCTGCAGGAGGCGCTTGACCGGGACCTCGATGCGCTTTCCGGTGAGGGTGTGCGGGACTCCGGGCACCTCGATGACCTCGTCGGGAATGTGGCGCGGTGAGAGCTGCTCACGGATGGCCTGTTTGATGCGGTTCAGGAGGGCCTCGTCGAGGACGGCTCCGGGCGCCAGATGCACGAAGAGAGGCATCCAGTAGCCGCCGTCGGGCTGTTCGATACCGATGACGAGGGATTCCCTGATCTCGGGCAGGCGCTCCACTGCCTCGTAGATGTCGGCGGAGCCCATCCGCACGCCCTGCCGGTTGAGCGTGGAGTCGGAGCGGCCGTGGATGATCACGGAGTTCCGGGAGGTCACGGTGATCCAGTCGCCGTGGCGCCAGACGCCGGGGTAGGTGTCGAAGTAGCTGTCGTGGTAGCGGGTGCCGTCGGGGTCGTTCCAGAAGCGGATCGGCATGGACGGCATCGGGTTGGTGACCACGAGCTCGCCGACCTCGTCGGTCATGGGTTTGCCGCTCGGGTCCCAGGACTGCAGGTCGGTGCCGAGTCCGGGGGCCTGGAGTTCGCCGATGTACACGGGCAGGGTCGGGACGGCTCCCGCGAAACAGGAGCACACGTCCGTGCCGCCGCTGACGGAGGCGATCCACAGGTCGTCGCGCACCTCGTCGTGCAACCAGCGGAAGCCGTCGGGCGGGAGGGGCGAGCCGGTGGTGGCCAGGCACTGCACGCGTGAGAGGTCGTAGTCCCGGCCCGGATGGATGTCCGCCTTGCGGCAGGCCATGACGTACGCGGCGGAGGTGCCGTAGAGCGTGGCTCCGGTGCGTTCGGCGATGCGCCACTGGGCGCCGGTGTCGGGGTAGCCGGGGCTGCCGTCGTACAGGACGACCGTGGTGCCGGTCAGGAGGCCGGAGACGAGGAAGTTCCACATCATCCAGCCGGTCGAGGTGTACCAGAAGAAACGGTCCTCGGGGCCCAGGTCGCAGTGCAGGCCGAGCTGCTTGAGGTGTTCGACGAGGATGCCGCCCTGGGACTGGACGATGGCCTTGGGGAGGCCGGTCGTGCCGGAGGAGTACAGCACCCACAGGGGGTGGTCGAACGGCACCTGCGCGAACTCGGGCTCCGTCTCCACGCTCGTGAGGGCCGACCACTCCAGGGCGCCTTCGGGAGCTGCCGTGCCGAGGAGCGGGATGTGCACGACCGCGCGCAGGGTGGGCAGTTCGCGGCGCAGCTCGGCCACGGTGTCGCGGCGGTCGTGTTCCTTGCCGCCGTAGCGGTAGCCGTCGACGGTGAACAGGACGACGGGTTCCACTTGCTGGAACCGGTCGAGGACGCTGCGGGCGCCGAAGTCGGGGGCGCAGGAGGTCCAGACGCCGCCCACGGCGGCGGTCGCGAGGAAGGCGACGACGGCCTCGGGGATGTTGGGGAGGTAGCCGCTGACCCGGTCTCCGGGGCGTACGCCGAGGGCGCGCAGTTCCGCGGCCAGGGAGCCGACCTGGCGGCGGAGCGCGGACCAGGTGACCGGGCGTGGTTCCTGGGTCTCGTCGACGCACAGGAGGGCAGGTTCGTCCGGGCGGGTCGCGGCCGCTCGCAGGGCGTGTTCGGCGTAGTTCAGGGTCGCGCCGGGGAACCACTGTGCGCCGGGCATCGATCGGTCGGCCAGCACGCGCGTGCAGGGCGTCGAGAAGCGCACGTCGAACCATTCCGTGACGGCTTTCCAGAACGTTTCCAGCTCGTCGACGGACCAGCGGTGCAGCGCGGTGTAGCCGCCCTCGCTCGGGGCGCCGTGGTGCTCGGCCGCCCACGCCTGGAACTTGGTGATCTGCGCCTGGGCGATGCGTTCCGGATCGGGCTGCCAGAGCGGCTGAGGGTTCACGGTCGACATGGGCGGCTCCCGGACTGTGCGCGTCGTGTGCGTCGCCCGCGCACGTGCTGGGGTGTGCGCGTGACGCGGCTGACAGGGACGATGCCATGTGATCGACTTCTGCACCAGGGTGCCGCCCACATAGTCCGTGTCGTGAAGATGTGCTCCCGGCACGGGTGAACGGCAGTTGAACGACACACGCGAATACGCCGGTCAGTGGCAGGGTGAGCAGAATGGACGGTCGTGACCTGGTGCATTCGGTGAAGGCGGTCGGTTTCGTGGGGGCGGCTCAGGGGTTGCGTACCGTACGTGCGGCATGGCGCAGGCGCCGCGCGGACGCCGCCGGCCTGCCCGCGCGGGGTGCCGAGCGCGCGCGGGTGCCCGGGCAGGTGCAGGAGGCGACGCCCGGCCCTGGTGGCGGCGTTCTGCGATTCAGCCGCTCCGAGCTGCGGATCACCGTCGCGGTGAACGGGGCTGTCTTCTGGGGCTGGGACGGTGCGGCGCCCGAGCCGTCGTACGCGCTCGCCGGCCGCTGTCCGGAACCCGATCCCCGGGCGGTGCTGGAGCCGGACAAGGACGGCGGCTGGCGCGTCGTCGCGGAGCGGGTCACGGTCGCGGTGTCGCGGAACGGGGCCGTGGAGGTGCGCACCCCTGGTGGTGTGACGCTGCGCCGGGATCTGCCGCCGCGGTGGTGGGAGCCGGTCGGGGGCGGCCAGGCACGTTGGATGCAGCGTTCCGAGGTGTCCGCCGACGCGCGCTTCTTCGGGCTGGGCGGGCGTTCCTCGGGTCCCCGGCTGCGGGACGGCACCTACCGGTTGTGGAACACCGACCCGGGGCGCGCGTTCGCCCCTGGCGACGATCCGCTGTACATCACGATGCCGGTGCAGCTGGTGGTGGCCGACGCGGGCACGCATCTGGTGTTCCACGACAGTTCGTGGGACGGCACGGCGACGCTGCGGGAGGGCGAGGAGGGGGCCGGCTCCGGGCACGACCGGCCAGGGACGTGCGAGATGCGCGTGGACGGCGGTCCGCTGCGGTGCTGGGTGATCGTGGGCACCCCCGCGCGCGTGCTGCTCGCCTGGGCCTCGCTCACCGGCGCGCCCGCGCTGCCGCCGGCCTGGGCACTCGGCCACCATCACGCGCGGTGGGGTTTCGGCAGTGCGCGGGAGGTGCGGCGGATCGTCGCGGGATACCGGGAGCACGGGCTGCCGCTGGACGCGGTGCACCTGGACATCGACCACTACGACGCCCATCAGGTGTTCACCGTGGACCAGGAACGGTTCCCCGAGCTGCCGGCGCTCGCCGAGGAGCTGCGGCGGGAAGGGATCCGGCTGGTGTCGATCGTCGACCCGGCGGTGAAGGCCGAGCCGGGCAACGAGGTCTACGACAGCGGGACGGTCCATGACGTCTTCGTGCGGGACGCGTCGGACCAGCCGGTGCGGGGTGTGGTGTGGCCCGGGGAGGTGGTGTATCCGGACTTCACTCCCGCGCGCGTGCGCAAGTGGTGGGGCGGCCTGTACGAGGAGCGGCTGGCGCAGGGGTTCTCGGGGTTCTGGCACGACATGAACGAGCCGACGTCGTTCGCCGCGTTCGGGGAGCCGACGCTGCCACGTTCGGCGCGGCACGACCTGGAGGGGCAGGGCGGCGACCATCGCGAGGCGCACAACGTGTACGCCCTGTGCATGGCCAGGGCGGCCTACGAGGGGCTGCGGGAGCTGGTGCCGCAGGAGCGGCCGTTCTTGTTCTCACGGTCCGGCTGGGTCGGCGTGCAGCGCTACGGGGGCACCTGGTCCGGCGACGTCGCCACCGGCTGGCCGGGGCTGCGGGCGTCGCTGTCGCTGGTGATGGGGCTTGGGTTGTGCGGGGTGCCCTACTCGGGGCCGGACGTGGGTGGCTTCGACGGGAGTCCGTCGCCGGAGCTGTTTCTGCGCTGGTTCCAGCTCGGCGCGTACCTGCCGCTGTTCCGCACGCACGCGAGCCTGCGGGCAGGGCGCAGGGAGCCGTGGGAGTTCGGTACCGAGGTGCTGGAGCACGCGCGCGTGGCGCTGGTCGAACGCCGGCGGCTGCTGCCGTACTACCTGATGCTGGCGCATCTGGCCCGCCGCACCGGTGCGCCCTATGTGCGGCCGCTGTGGTGGAGTTCGCCCGAGGACCGGGCGCTGCGTGACTGTGAGGACGCCTTCCTGCTCGGCGACTGTCTCCTGGTGGCGCCCGTGCTCGACCCGGGCGCGGACCGGCGTGCGGTCCAGCTGCCTCGGGGCCGCTGGTACGACACGGCCACGGAGCAGGCCTACGAGGGCCCGGCGCAGGTTCTCGTCGACGCCTCGTTGTCGCGGATACCGGTGCTCGCGCGCGCGGGTGCCGTGATTCCCACGCGCGGGACGGACGGCGGGCTGGAGCTGGAGGTGTGGGCTCCCGCACGGGGGCGGACCGGGTCCGGGCTGGTGGTGCCGGATGCCGGGGACGGGTGGGAGGAACCCGGGATCGAGCGCTATCACGCGCGTTGGGAGGGCACGCGGGTGGTCGTCGAGCGCGAGGGGAGGGGCGGCGAGGAGCCGCCCCACCCGGTGCGGGTACGCGGGCTCGGCGAGCGCTGACTCAGATGTACCGGCCCTCGAACCAGGCCTTCACGGCGAGGGTGTGCAGCGGGAAGGCGAGTTCCTCGGGCCTGCGCAGGAGGTGCCAGCCCTCCGTCTCGTCCGTGGCGGTGGGCTCGGGCAGGCGGTCGGCGGGCCGTTCCGGCAGGGCGCCGAACAGCAGCAGATGACCGTCGGGAGCGCTCATCGCGTCGATGAGCCGGATGTCGCGGCTCGCCGCCTCGATGCCGGTCTCCTCCCTGAGTTCACGGACCAGTGCCTGCCGCCAGTCCTCACGGTCGTCGATGTAACCGCCGGGCAGGGCGATGCCCCCGCGCGCGGGGGCGACGGTTCGGGTGATGACGACCAGAGCGGCACCCTGGGTGTCGTACACCGGCTGAAGCGCGACCGCGACCGGCAGTGGATTGCGGTAGGCGACGGTGCCGCAGGCCGGGCAGGTGCGGGGCCAGCCGGAGACGCCCTCTCCGTAGGGCGATCCGCAGCTCGAACAATGAGAGTTCGGCGCGGAGTTGGGGGCGGAGTGCAGAGTTTCGGACACGCGCGGACTGTAGCCGATCTTGCCGATAGCGTCTCCTGGTGGGTCGCCGAATGGCACAGCAGCAGGACTTTCCCGGTCGGCCGGTCGCACCTTTAGCGCTTCTCCGGATCCGGTGGCACACTTCTGACGTCTCGTCAGTTCTCGGTGCTGGGAGGGATCTTGTCGCGTTCACGAACGCCCGTGGTCGATGGCTGGTTCACCGGAGACGGGGACGGCTTCCGCTTGCTGGGCACGCGCTGTTCGGCTTGCGCGGCGGTCTTCTTCCCTCGCGAGGACGTCCACTGCCGCAACCCTGGGTGCGACGGTGGTGATCTGGAGGAACTGCCACTGTCGCGGCGCGGGCGCATCTGGTCGTACACGGACAGCCGGTACCGGCCTCCGTCACCCTACGTGACCGATCCGGAACTGTCGTGGGAGCCGTACGCGTTGATCGCTGTGGAGCTGGAGTCCGAGCGGATGGTGGTGCTGGGGCAGGCGGCTCCCGGAGTCACCGTCGCCGACCTGGCGGTGGGCATGGAGGTGGAGGTCGTCCCCGGCGTGCTGCACGGGGGTGCGGAGACGACCTGGACGACGTGGCACTGGCGGCCGACGGGGAGGGCGGTATGACGGCGGACGTGGCCGTGCTGGGGGCCGGTATGCACCCATGGGGCAAATGGGGGCGGGGTTTCGTCGAGTACGGCGTGGCGGCCGCACGCGCGGCACTCACCGAAGCAGGGCTGGACTGGCGGCAGGTGGGCTCGATCGTCGGTGCGGACACCGTGCGCGGCGGCTACCCCGGGTATGTGGCCGGGGCGACCTTCGCCAAGGCCCTGGGCTGGCAGGGCGCGCGGGTCACCAGCGTGTACGCGGCGTGCGCGTCAGGGGCGCAGGCCATCAGCACCGCGCGGGCGCAGATCCTCTCGGGCCTCGCCGACGTGGTCCTCGTGGTGGGGGCGGACGCCGCACCAAAGGGCTTCTTCCGGCCGGCGGGAGGTGACCGGCCGGACGATCCGGACTGGCTGCGGTTCCGGGTGCTCGGGGCGACCAATCCGACGTACTTCGGGCTGTACGCGCGGCGGCGGATGGCTGTCCATGGCGACACCCTGGAGGACTTCGCCCAGGTCAAGGTGAAGAACGCGGCGTTCGGCGCGCGCAACGCGAACGCGCGCTACCGCAAGCGGGTCACCGCGCAGGAGGTCGCCGCCTCGCCGGTGGTCGCCGACCCACTGCGGCTGCTCGACATCTGCGCGACCTCGGACGGAGGGGCGGCTCTGGTGATGTCCAGCATGGAGTTCGCGCGCCGCCACGGTGCGGCGGAGCCGGTACGGATCCGGGCGGTTTCCACGGTGACACCGCGCTACCCCGGTACCGTCCTGGACCTGCCGGACATCGCGACGGACTCCGCGGTGGCGGTCACGCCCGCCGACGAGACGTTCCGGGCCTCGATAGCCCGCGCCGCCTACGAGGAGGCGGGCATCGGGCCCGGGGACCTTTCCCTCGCCGAGGTGTACGACCTGTCCACGGCGCTGGAGCTGCAGTGGTACGAGGACCTCGGGCTGTGTGGGGAGGGCGAGGGCGCCAAGCTGCTGCGGGACGGCGGGACGGCGCCGGGCGGGCGCATACCCGTGAACACGAGCGGTGGACTCGCGTCGTTCGGGGAGGCGGTTCCGGCGCAGGCGATCGCCCAGGTCTGTGAGGTGGCGTGGCAGTTGCGGGGGCAGGCCGGTGACCGGCAGGTGGCCGGGGCACGGGTGGGGATCGCCGCGAACCAGGGGTTGTTCGGGCACGGGTCGGCGGTGATCGCGGTGCGGTGAGGAGCGAAAGCGTTCCGCTGGTGTGCCACTGCCCCGACGTACGCGCACGGGAAAATCGCTTCACGTGGTGACGCCTCACGCAGTCTCGGAGCCACCGGCGTAGCAAAGATGATGCCTCGTCACACGGTTCTCATGGACTCCGTTGGCACGCTGTGTGATCACCCCGGAATCCTGCGTGAACGTCTCATGAACTGGGTCTCAGCGCTCACCGTGGGCGCCATCATGCTCCCGTGCGCTCCTGGTCGGAATCTCTCCGCTTCGCTTTCCAGCCGGTGGTCAACCTGTCCACCGGCGGGGTCGCGGCGCTGGAGGTCCTGGCCCGCCCGGAGGCCGGAGACATCCTGGCCGAGGCGCGTCGGGATCCCGAACTCGACGGTCAGCTGGCCGTCTTGGCGGTCCGCGCGGCGGTCGGCAAGGAGTCGCTGCTGCCGTTGCACGTCAATGTGTTCGCCGGGACGCTCGCGGACCTCGGTGGGCTCACCTCGCTGCATGCCGCCGTGTGCGGGGCGGGGCGCATGCCGTGGGAGGTGACTATCGACGTCTGCCCGCCGTATACGCACGTGCCCCAGCACGCGCTGCTGGAGGCGGTGACCGCGCTGCGGGAGCAGGGGTTCCGGATCAGCGCCGACGGCGTCGGGGACGGAGACGTGCCGCTGCGGCTCCTCACAGACCTCGGGCCCGACCTGGTGAAGCTCGACGCGTCGCTGCTCGCCCGGCCCGCCGCGGTGCGGGCGATGCGGACGCTCTGCGACGGGCTGAGGGCACTGCTGTGCGTCGAGGGCGTCGAGACCGAACGGCAGTTCGCGGCAGCATTGTCAGCCGGGGCGCAGCTGGCGCAGGGGGAGCTGTTCGCGCCCCCGGCGAGGCTGCCGGCGGCGGACGTATACGTTCCGCGCCGCTCCCCCGAGGTCGAGGCGCCGTCGCCGTCGGGTCCGCTGGCGCGGGAGTTCGTGCGGCCGGCCGCACTCCTGCCCGCCAACGCGTCCGCGGCTCAGGTGCGTGCGCTGCTGACCGGGTCACCGGAGGTGTCCGGGGTGCTGCTCGTGGACCGGAACGGGGTGCCGGTGCGGTCCATGCACCGGTCGCGCTTCCTGCTGTCCCTGTCGGGCCGCTACGGGCACGCCCTGTACGCCGACCGGCCCGCCGCCAAGCTGGGCGATCCGCCGCGCACGGTGGGCATCGACGCCACCGCTTGGGAGGTCTTGGAGGTCGTCGCGGACGGCGTACGCGACCGTACGTCCGACGATGTGGCCGCCGTCGACGCCTACGGTCGGTGCGTGGGCGTCGTGCGGCTGGCGGACCTCGTGCGGGCGCTGGCCGAGACGCGCGTCGAGGAGGCGGCCGGGCTCAATCCGCTGACGCGGCTGCCCGGGTCGGACGCGATCACCGGTGAGGTGGACCGGCGGATCGCGGACGGTCGGCCGTTCGCGCTGAGCTGGCTGGATGTCGACCATTTCAAGCAGGTGAATGACGGCGCCGGGTTCGCGGCGGGCGACGATCTGATCCGGTCGGTGGGACGGGCGCTGCTGGTCGCGGCCTCGGGGAGCACGCGCGTGGGGCACATCGGCGGGGACGACTTCCTGGTGCTCGCCGATCCGGAGGGGCTCGATCCGCTCGCCACCTCGGTCCTGGACGTGCCCTGGACGGCCGGTGGGCGGCCGGTGACGCTGTCCCTGGCCACAGTGCTGTGCCCGCCCGGGAGCGTGACGGACCACCGAGAGGCGGCGGCCTCGCTGGCGCCCCTGAAGAAGGCCGCGAAGGCGCTCAGAGGGGTGAGCTGGGTGCTCGGTCAGGTGGGTCTGCCCGGGCACGAGATCCTGCGTGGTGCGGACCCGACGCCGAGCGAGGCCGGGTGTGCCGTGGGGGAGCCCGGCAGAGCCTGAGAGAGCCACTGTGGGCCTGCGTGGGTGTGGCCAGGCCGTCTCGATGCCGTGTACGTGCGTTCCCAGCGCGTCCGGCGGCCGGGGGGCGTGGTCTCGCGCGCCGGAGCGGGGATGTGTCCGGAACGGGTGCCGTCGGCGACCTTGACGCCCCTCGAGCGCCGGTGAACACTTCGGGTTGGCAGCCGACATCGCCGTACATTCTCGGCACATTCCGGCACTGCGCCGTACGGGCTCGTGGGCCGAGGCCCACTCCCCTGGCCGGGTCGGTTGCGACGGCACACTCGTCACGGGCGCCGACGGGGCGCGGGCCCTGTCCGGCTCCGCCTGATCGGCACGGGAGCAACGCGAAGCACCCTGCACGGAGGATCGGGCCGAGTGCCCGTCCACGGGCCTAGGAGCCGCCATGCACAGCGGAGACGTCTTCGTCGGCGAGGTCGCCGGAACGGCGATCCTGATCCTCCTCGGCGCCGGCGCGAATCCGCTCGTCACTCTGGGCACCCACCCGAACACTCAGTCGATCGCCGTCCCGCCGATCCCGGACAGGGGCACCTCCGACCGGGGCCACGCGTGGATTCCGGTCGTTGGGCCACTCGTCGGAGTGACGCTCGCCGGCCTCATCCACGCCTCAGCTTTCTGAACCGAGCCCAAGGGGAAAGCCATGACGAACAACGCCGAGAAGTACGTGGCCGCGATCGACCAGGGCACGACATCAAGCCGCTGCATCATCTTCGACGCGAACGGCGCGATCGTCGCTGTGGATCAGCGTGAGCACCGGCAGATCTTCCCCAAACCGGGCTGGGTCGAGCACGACGCGACCGAGATCTGGTCGAAGGTGCAGGCGGTGGTCGCCGGGGCGATCGCCAAAGCCGGGCTACGGGCCGATCAGCTCAGTGCGCTCGGCATCACCAACCAGCGCGAGACCACGGTGCTCTGGGACCGCGCCACGGGAAAGCCCGTGCACAACGCCATCGTCTGGCAGGACACCCGCACCGCTGCACTCTGCAACCAACTGGGCGGCCCGGACGGCCAGGACCGGTTCCGCGAGCAGACAGGGCTGCCGCTGGCCAGCTATTTCTCCGGGCCCAAGGTGTCCTGGCTGCTGGACAACGTGCCCGGGCTCAGGACCCGCGCGGAGCAGGGTGAGATCGCCTTCGGCACGATCGACTCCTGGCTTATCTGGAACCTCACGGGCGGCACCGACGGCGGCCGCCACGTCACCGACGTCACCAACGCCGGGCGCACCATGCTGATGAACCTGGAGACCCTCCAATGGGACCCCTCCATCCTCTCGGCGATGAATGTGCCCGAGTCCGTGCTGCCCGAGATCAGGTCCTCGGCCGAGGTGTACGGGACGGCCGGGGGCCAGCTCGCGGGTGTACCGGTGGCGTCCGCGCTGGGCGACCAGCAGGCAGCCGTGTTCGGGCAGGCGTGCTACGACGTGGGGTCGGCGAAGAACACGTACGGCACGGGCAGCTTCCTGCTGCTGAACACCGGGAGCCGGCCGGTGCCGTCCAAGAACGGGCTGCTGACGACGATGGGCTACAAGATCGGCAGCGAGGCGCCGGTGTACTGCCTGGAGGGGTCCATCGCGATAACGGGCGCGCTCGTGCAGTGGTTCCGCGATCAGCTCGGCGTCATCCGTACCGCCGACGAGATCGAGACACTGGCGGCGAGTGTCGACGACAACGGCGGCGCGTACATAGTGCCGGCCTTCTCGGGCCTGTTCGCGCCGCACTGGCGCTCCGACGCGCGCGGGGTCGTCGCCGGGCTGACCCGCTACGTCACGAAGGCGCATCTCGCGCGTGCCGTACTGGAGGCGACGAGCTGGCAGACGCGTGAGGTCGTCGACGCCATGTACCAGGACTCGGGCGTGCACATCAGCACGCTGAAGGTGGACGGCGGCATGACGAAGAACAACCTCCTGATGCAGCACCAGGCGGACGTCCTCGACGTGCCCGTGATCCGCCCCAAGGTGTCCGAGACGACCGCCCTGGGTGCCGCCTACGCGGCCGGGCTCGCCACCGGCGTGTGGAACGACCTCGACGAGCTGAAGACGCACTGGCAGAAGGACGCGGAGTGGACGCCGGCCATGGAGGCCTCCGAGCGGGACCGGGAGTACCGCAAGTGGCGCAGGGCGGTGGAGAAGACCCTCGGCTGGGTGGAGGACGGCGACAGCTAGGCACACGCGCGCGTGCCGGCCTCACATCCATGTACTGCGGCCCGTACCCCAGTCGGCGGGGGTACGGGCCGTGCCCGTCCGTCAGGTCGTCACGGCCTGGCGGCGGTCCGCCGCCTGCGCCATGGCGTGCTGGACGACACCTATGAGGACCTCCTTGGCCGACTCCCGCTCACGCGCGTCGCACAGCAGCAGGGGTACGCCCGCGTCCAGGTCGAGGGCCTGGCGTACCTCCTCCGCGGGGTAACGGGCCGCGTCATCGAAGCAGTTGACGCCGACGACGAACGGTATGGAGCGCCGCTCGAAGTAGTCGACGGCGGCGAAGCAGTCCTCCAGACGGCGGGTGTCGGCGAGTACGACGGCGCCAAGGGCCCCTTCGGTGAGCTCGTCCCACATGTACCAGAACCGCTCCTGGCCGGGTGTACCGAAGAGGTACAGCACGAGATCCTCACGCAGCGTGATGCGGCCGAAGTCCATGGCCACCGTCGTGGTGTGCTTGCCTTCCACGCCACTGGTGTCGTCGACCGGGCGGCCGGCTTCGGTGAGCAGTTCCTCGGTGCGCAGCGGCCTGATCTCGCTGACCGCGCCGACGAGGGTCGTCTTGCCCACTCCGAAGCCGCCGGCCACCAGGATCTTGAGCGTGACGGGCTCGATCGGGGGCTTGCCGCGCTCAGATCGCCCGAAGATCATCGATCTCTTCTCCTGCTTGATGGGGGTCGGGGGGCGGTGGACCGTAGCCTCCGCCGCCAGGGGTTTCGATGGCGAGTACGTCGCCGGGGCCGACGTCCGTCGTGTCGCTTCCGCCAAGTGCGGTGATCGTTCCGTCCGCACGCTCGACTCGGTTGGCGCCCAGGGCCCCGGGCTCGCCTCCCGCCATGCCGTACGGGGGAACCCTGCGGTGCTGGGAGAGCGTGGAGACGGTCATCGGCTCTCGGAACCGGATGCGGCGGACCGCTCCGTCCCCGCCACGCCACCGCCCCGCGCCGCCGCTGCCCAGACGAACCGAGAACTCCTCCAACTCGACGGGCAGGCGCCACTCCAGGACTTCGGGGTCGGTGAGGCGGGAGTTGGTCATATGGGTCTGGACGACGCTCGCGCCGGGGAAGCCGTCGCCCGCGCCGGAGCCGGACGCGACGGTCTCGTAGTACTGGTGGCGTTCGTTGCCGAAGGTGACGTTGTTCATCGTTCCGGAGCCCTCCGCCTGCACACCGAGCGCGGCGTAGAGGGCGCCGGTGATGGCCTGGGAGGTCTCCACGTTGCCGGCGACCACCGCGGCGGGCGGCTCGGGCGAAAGCATCGAGCCGGACGGCACGATGATGTGGATCGGGCGCAGGCAGCCGTCGTTGAGGGGGATGTCGTCGGCGACCAGGGTGCGGAAAACGTACAGGACGGCCGCGTTGACCACCGAGTAGGGGGCGTTGAAGTTGCCGGCCAACTGTGGTGACGTGCCGGTGAAGTCGACCGTGGCGGAGCGGTTGTCACGGTCCACGCGCACGCGTACGCGAATGACGGCGCCCGAGTCGGTCTCGTAGGCGCACTCGCCGTCGTCGAGGGCGTCGATGACGCGGCGCACCGCTTCTTCGGCGTTGTCCTGGACGTGCCGCATGTACGCCTGCACGACGTCGAGGCCGAAGTCCTCAATCATGCGGGTGACTTCCTCGACGCCCTTCCGGTTGGCGGCGATCTGGGCGCGCAGGTCGGCCAGGTTGGTTCCGGGGTTGCGCGAGGGGTGGGTCGCCTCGCTGAGCAGGCGGCGGGTCTCCTCCTCGCGGAAGCGGCCGTTCTCGGCGAGCAGCCAGTTGTCGAAGAGGACGCCTTCCTCCTCGATGGTGCTGCTGTCCGCGGGCATGGAACCCGGCGCGATGCCGCCGATCTCCGCGTGATGACCGCGGGAGGCGACGTAGAAGAGGATCCGGTCACCCTCCGTGTCCGCCGTGCCGTCGGTGTCGAAGACCGGGGTGATCACAGTGACGTCGGGGAGGTGGGTGCCGCCGTGGTAGGGGTCGTTGACGGCGTACGTGTCCCCCGGCCGCATGCGGGTGTTCCGCCGCCGGATGACCTCTTGGACGCTGGTGCCCATCGAGCCCAGGTGGACGGGGATGTGCGGGGCGTTGGCCACCAGGTTTCCGTCCGGGTCGAACAGGGCGCAGGAGAAGTCCAGGCGTTCTTTGATGTTGACGGACTGGGCCGTGGATTCGAGCCTGGCGCCCATCTGCTCGGCGATGGACATGAAGAGGTTGTTGAAGACCTCGAGAAGGACCGGGTCGGCTTTCGTGTCCACTTCGGAACTCTGCGTGATCGCCGCGCGTTCCATGACCAGATGCCCGTCGTCGGTCGCAGCGGCCCGCCAGCCGTCGTCCACGACAGTCGTCGCACCGGCCTCGGTGATGATCGCGGGTCCGGTGACCGTGTCGCCCGGGGGCAGTTCCTCACGGCGGTGGAGGGGTACGTCGCGCCAGGTCCCGCCGCTGTGGAGGCGGACGGTGTGTGAGGCGGGGCTGCCCGTGGGGGCGGCCTGGTAGGGGGCTAGAGCGGAGAGATCGGGGGGGTCGGTGATGCCGGTGGCTTCCACGGAGAGGGCTTCGACGACGACCGGGCGGTCGAGGGTGAAGG
The DNA here is from genome assembly GCF_042731435.1 of Streptomyces sp. NPDC059861. Taxonomy (NCBI): domain Bacteria; kingdom Bacillati; phylum Actinomycetota; class Actinomycetes; order Kitasatosporales; family Streptomycetaceae; genus Streptomyces; species Streptomyces sp. NPDC059861. Next base: position 17,319 of record NZ_JBHWJQ010000024.1, read on the forward strand.
AGTACGTGGCGCGATGACGTTCCTCGAAGGCGTGCTTCATGGTGCCGGGCTCGGTGAGCTCGACGGTGAGGGTCGTGTCGGTGCCGTCGTAGCGGAGCTGGGCGCGGCGGGTGACCTCGATGCGGTCCTCGGGGATGTCCTCGGCGAGGAGTTCGGCAAGGGCCGCGGCCTCCAGGTCGTCCGCCGTCTTGGTGACACCGGGCATGGAGGAGGCTTCCAGAGGTGCTTCGACGGACTGTTCCCGCATGGCGGTGGTGTCGGCGAGACCGATGCCGAGCGCGGAAAGGACACCGGCCATGGGCGGTACGAGGACGGTTCGGATGCCGAGCAGGTCGGCCACCCTGCACGCGTGCTGCCCGCCCGCACCGCCGAAGGTGGTCAGGGCGTAGCGGGTGACGTCGTGGCCCTTCTGGACGGAGATCCGCTTGACGGCGTTGGCGATGTTGGCGACGGCGATGTGCAGGTAACCCTCGGCGACCTGTTCGGGGGTGCGGTCGTCGCCGGTCCGCTCGCGGATCTCGTGCGCCAGGCCGTCGAAGCGCTCACGGACGAGGGACACGTCGAGGGGCTGGTCACCGTCGGGGCCGAACACCCGGGGGAAGTGGTCGGGAGGAATGCGGCCGAGCATGACGTTGGCGTCGGTGACGGTGAGGGGGCCGCCCGCGCGGTAGCAGGCGGGGCCCGGGTCCGCGCCCGCCGAGTCCGGCCCTACGCGGTAGCGGGAGCCGTCGAAGTGGAGGATCGAGCCGCCGCCGGCGGCGACGGTGTGGATGTCCAGCATGGGCGCACGCAGCCGGACACCGGCGATCTGTGTGGTGAAGACCCGTTCGTAGGCGCCGGCGAAGTGGGACACGTCGGTGGACGTGCCACCCATGTCGAAGCCGATGACACGGTCGAAGCCGGCCAGTCGCGACATGCGGGCCATGCCGACGATGCCGCCGGCCGGCCCGGACAGGATCGCGTCCTTGCCGCGGAACTGCCCGGCCTCGGCGAGCCCTCCGTTGGACTGCATGAACATCAGCCGCACGCCTTCCAGCTCGTCGGCGACATGCCGCACGTAGCGGCGCAGCACCGGCGACAGGTAGGCGTCGACGACGGCGGTGTCCCCGCGCGGGACGAGTTTCATCAGGGGGCTGACCTCGCTGGACAGCGAGATCTGCGGGAAGCCGATGCGCGCGGCCAGGTCCCCTACGGCCTGCTCGTGGGCGGGGTGCAGGTGGCTGTGCATGCAGACCACGGCGACGGCGCGGATGCCGTCGTCGTAGGCCTTGCGGAGCGGCCCGGCGAGGGCGTCCAGGTCGGGCGCGGTGCGGACGGTGCCGTCGGGGGCGATGCGCTCGTCGACCTCGACGACCCGCTCGTAGAGCAGCTCGGGGAGGTCGATGCGGCGGGCGAAGATCAGGGGGCGGTTCTGGTAGGCGATGCGCAGGGCGTCGCGGAAGCCGCGCGTGATGACGAGCAGGGTGCGTTCACCCTTGCGTTCCAGCAGCGCGTTGGTGGCGACCGTGGTGCCCATGCGCACCGCTTCGACGGGGTCCCCGGAGCCGGACAGGAGTTCGCGTACGCCCGCGACGGCCGCGTCGGAGTAGCGCGCCGGATTGTCGGACAGCAGCTTGTGGATCAGCAGCCGTCCGTCCGGGCGCCGCGCGACGACGTCGGTGAAGGTCCCGCCCCGGTCGACCCAGAACTGCCAGCCTGTCACGTCTCCACCTCGCTTCCGCGCTGCTCAGAGCGCCCGGAGGCCGTTGATCACGTCGCGCAGAATGCTCTCGTCCGGCAGCTCGGCCGGGGGGACGGGCCGAGTCACATGGACCAGTTCCGCGTCCGTCAGGTCCCCTACGAGTACCCGTACCACTCCGATGGGCAGATCGAGTTCCGATGCGAGTTCGGCGACCGACTGCGGGACCTCACGGCACAGCTCCACGATGTCCACGTGTTCCGGGGACAGGGTCGGGTCCGTCTCCGGGTCGTCCACGTGCGGCTCCGTCACGACCACCGCGATCAGGTCGAGGCGGTGCTGGGACGCATGGCTGGTGCGGCCCCGCGTCATGGCGTACGGACGGACGACCGGTCCTGCTTCGTCGTCGAACCAGTGGCTTCTTGCCTGACCGTCTGCGCTCATGCCATCCCACTACCCGCCGGAGGGCAGATCGGTGCGTGGAGCGGTGCCCAGATGCACGCCGACCCGCTTCACGAGAAGCGTCATCTCGTAGGCGACCAGGCCGACGTCCGAGTCGGCGTCGGACAGGACGGCGAGACAGCTGCCGTCGCCGGCGGCCGTGACGAACAGGAAGGCGTCGTCCAGTTCGACGACCGTCTGCCGGACGCTTCCCGCCTCGAAGTGCCGGCCGACGCCCTTGGCGAGGCTGTGGAAACCGGACGCGACGGCGGCCAGATGCTCGCCGTCCTCCCGGGTCAGGTCCTTGGAGACCCCCGTCGCAAGGCCGTCGCCGGAGAGCACGACGGCCTTGCGGATGCTCGCGACGCGGTCCACGAGATCGTCGAGAAGCCAGTTGAGCTCGCCGGACTTCCCGTTCGCAGTCTGGCCGGTCGCCTTCGGTGCGGTCATCGACCGTCCCCCTTTGTCGTTCCTTGTGGTGCTGTGCCCCGATGGGTGTCGTCCCCCGTGGCGTTCTCCTGGCGGCCGCGTTGCCAGCCGCGCTGGAGCGAGGCCATACGGCTGCGGACCTCGTCGGCGTCGCGTTCCACCGGCGCCGTTCGGTCCTCGGTACGGCGACCGGGATCCTGCCTCAGCTGCGGCGCCAGGCTGGCCTGGCGGACACGGCGGGGCAGGGCACCGGTGCCGGGCGTCTCAGGGCCGGGCCCTCCCGGGCGCGCGGGTGCGGTGGCGCCGTCCTGGCCGAGGTCCTGCGTCCGGGGCCCGGCGCCTTCGCCGAGGCGGCGAAGCGAAGGCTCGGTGCCCTCGGAAAAGCCCCTCACCTCGGCAGGGCTCCCTGTTTCGGCTGTTTCGGCGGAGCCTCTTGCTTCAGAGAGCTCCTTCACCTCAGAGAGCTCCTTCGCCTCCTCAGAGCCGCTGCCGAGGATCTTGCCCGGGCGCTCGGAGGGCTCGCCGGTGTCACGGCCGGTGGGCTCGTTCGGGCCGCTGAGCCCACCGGTGGGCTCAGCGTTCCGGCCGAAGGGTGAGCCGCCGCGGCGACGGGTCGGGAGGAGTGGGGTGCGGTCTTGTTCCGGGCGGCGCGGGCCGGGGCCGGTCGCGTTCTCCTCGTCCGTCTCCTGGCGCCCGGACCGCTGGTCGGTGACCGGTCGGCCGTGCGAGCTGACCAGCTTGGGTGTGCGGCGGCGAGGCAGCGGCACCGGGGGGTTGACATGATCCTCCGCCTCGGAGCGGGCAGGACCGCCGGAAACGTCGGACCCGGGAGTCGTGTCCCCGTCCGCGGGAGTGAGGCCGCGACGCGGGCGGAACAGCCCGCCGCGTTCGCTCTCCTCGCCGTCGAGTGCGTCCGGGAAGTCCTCGATGGCTTCGAGGTCGACCGGGCCCTCCAGCTCGACCGGCCCGTCCAGCAACGCCGGGGGCCGACCGGGCAGTTGTACCGGCACGTGGGAGTACGCGGTCCTGCGGCTCTCCTCGAGCTCGGCCTCCCGGGACGGGCGCGGGCGGTCGAGGCGGAAGCCGAGACCGTTGGTGTCGGGCACCTCGTCCGTCAGCAGCGAGTCGGGGATGAAGACGACGGCCGTCGTGCCGCCGTACGGAGAGGGCTGCAGCGAGACCCGGACGTTCTGGCGCTGGGCGAGCCGGCTGACCACGAAGAGGCCGAGCCGGTCCGTGTCGGACAGCTCGAACTCCGGGGTCTCGGCGAGCCGCAGGTTGGCGTCCAGCAGCGCCTCGGCCGCCATGCCGAGGCCGCGGTCGTGGATCTCCAGGGTGAAGCCGTTGGCCACGCGCTCGCCGAGGACCTGGACGGCCGTGTGCGGCGGGGAGAAGACCGTGGCGTTCTCCAGGAGTTCGGCCACGAGATGGGTGAGGTCGGCGACCGCCGGGCCGGTGACGGCGATCCGGGGCAGCCGGCGGACCTCGATGCGTTCGTAGTCCTCGACCTCGGCGACAGCGGCGCGCACGATGTCCATCAGCTGGATGGGCTTGCGCCACTGCCGGGAGGGCGCGGCGCCGGAGAGGATCACCAGGCCCTCGGCGTGCCGGCGCATCCGCGTGGTGAGGTGGTCGAGGCGGAAGAGGTCGGCGAGTTCCTCGGTGTCCTCGGTCCTGCGTTCCATCGCGTCGAGCAGGGTGAGCTGCTTGTGCAGGAGGACCTGGCTGCGGCGAGCGAGGTTCACGAAGACCTCGGACACGCCGGCGCGCAGTGCGGCCTGCTTGACGGCGGCTTCGACGGCGGCGCGCTGGAGGGTGTTGAGTGCCTGGCCGACCTCGCCGATCTCGTTCCTGTCGAATACCAGGCGCGGGACCTCGGTCTCCACGTCCACCTGCTCCCCCACGGACAGGCGGCGCATCACGCTGGGCAGTCGGACGCCGGAGGCCTCGTGGGCCTCCAGCCGGAGTTGGCGCAGGTCACGGATGAGGCCGCGGCCGATGCGGATGGAGACGCCGAGCGAGAGCAGTACGGCGATCAGGCCGAGGAAGCCGGCCACGACGGCCTTGACGATGATGCCGGTGGCGATCGGGCGGATGCGGTCCTGGTAGCGGTCCCCGGCCTCGTCGTCGAGGGTGCCGAGTTCGTCGAGCACGTTGCCGGCCGTGGTGTCCCACGTCTGCGCCGAGATCCCGCCGGCGTCACCAGAGGCGGAGGCCACGGCGGACTCCTCGGCCACCCGCAGTGGAGCGGTGGCGGCGTTCTTCCAGAAGCGCTCGTACCGTTCGCGTTCCGAACTGGGCAGCATCGGCAGGCTGGTGTCGTACAGGACGCCCCGCTGAGCCACGAGGTCGGAGACGTCACGGATCTCGGCGCGGGAGAGCTTGCCGACGACCAGGGCCGAGCCGAGGAGGGCGTCCTCACGGGAGAGGAGTTCGCGGGCACGGACCAGGTTGACGAGGGCGCGGTACTGGGTGTCCATCTCCACGTTGTCGACGACGTGGAGGTCGCCGAGGAGGACGAAGCACGGGTCGACCAGGCGGTTGTAGAGGTCCAGCGCCTGCGAGCGGTTGACCGTGCCGTCCTCCACGCTCTGGCGCAGGGATCCGATGCCGTCGAACGCGTCCAGGACGGCGGTCAGCCGCTCGCCCGAGGTCTCACCGAGGTCGTCGCGCAGCTCCGCACTTGCGGCGTTCCTGCGGACCTTGGCGACGGCCTCGTCGGTGGCGGCGCGGCTGCGTCTGAGCGCGGCGAGTCCGTCGGAGGCGCGAGGGTCGGCGAGATGGACCAGGGTCTGTCGGCGTTCCTGCTGAAGGACCCGGACGGTGTCCTCGGCCGGGTAGCCGATCTTCTCGACGACGGACGAAGCGCTGAACAGCCGTGCTGCCTCGCGCCCCGTGAGTACCGTGGCGAAGGCCCAGATCGCGCTCAGGGACAGCAACGGCACGAGAAGCAGCGCCACGATCTTCCGGCGGATGGACTTCCCGCGAAAGCGCATGGCCTCCCCCAGCTCGACCCCCACCGGCAGGGGTACACATGTGCGTCAACAAACGGCGCGAGCCTACTACCGACGCACCCGTAACTCGAAGACCGTTCCGGAAGGCGATCTTCCGTACGCCTGCCGGGCATGGGGAGTTGTCCGGTCATTGCGGGAGATTGCCGCCCCGAATCCGGCCGCACCTGTGAACCCGGATGTGGTCGGCAGGTCTGGGTGTTTGGCCGGAATTCTTCGTTCGCCGGGAATCTTCGGGGGGCACCGTTCGTCCTTCTGCACAGGGAATGGGGGCGGAATCGGCCACAGGAGCCGCATCCTGCACCCGGGCGGCGTAAAACAGCGCAAGCCGGGCAGCCACTCTGGGGAGCCGGGTCTTCGGACCGGGGCAAGAGGTCTGCTGGCGGTGGGGAGTGACACGGTGATGGGCACGGCGGAGCGGCAAGAGGCACCCGCGACGGGTGGAGTCGCGCAAGTGACGGCGCAGCGGGGCGCCGAGGCGCCGGATCACGACATTCGGGTGGGCGGACCGACGGGGACGGGCGGGGACTTCACGCCGGAGAAGAGCGAACGGAAGGCCGAGGCCGAAGGGCGGGCGGCGTACGGGGGCACCGACCGGTCCCCGGAATCGGACACGTCCCAGGAGCGGCCGTCCTACCGGCCGTTGTGGATCGAGGAGCCCGCGAAGCGACGTCGACTGCCGGATCCGGTACGGACGGCGGCGGTGCGGGCCGTGCTCATCATTTCCGTGACGCTGATACAGGCGATGGTGGCGTTCCTGTGCACCCTGGCAGGGTCCTGGCTCGCGTTCCCCATGGTGCTCAGCAGTATCGCCAGCACCGTGGCGGCCACGTGGAGTGTCCTGGACGTCTGGGTGACACGTCAGGTGTGGAACCAGCGCAACGGCGTGGTGTCGATGCCGAGCAGCACCGCACGGGCGCTGCGCCGCGAACGCCGCCGGGCCCGGCGGCAGGCACGGGCAGCCGAGCGGGCGCAGGAGCGGATACACGGGCGGGGTGGGGCTGGGCAGTTGTCGCACCCCTGAGGCGACGGGCCGGCAGTTCGGGCCATGCCGGTCGGCATGGCCAGGGCAGTTTGTTGGCGTCCCGGTGGGGTCGCTGGTCAAGAGCTACGGTCGGTTGGCGGTCCCGCTTCCCCGGGTCGGGTTGGCGGTCACGGTTGGCGGTCCCGCTTCCCCGGGTCGAATTGGGGGTCACGGTTGGCAGTCCCGCTTCCCGGGTCGGGTTGGCGGTCGCGGTTGGTAGTTCCCGTTACGATCACCGTTGCCGGGCGGCTTGGGCCCCTTGCCATCGCCAGCCGGTGTCGGGGCTGGCGCCGATGCCGACGATCACGACGTCGGCGGGGAGCGTGCGGCCGTCGGTGAGTGCGACGCCGGTGATGGCCCCCCGGGGGGCGCGGGCCGGTCGTGCCGGTGAGTGCGACCCGGTGGCCCGGGCCACTCGCCCGGGAATCGGTGGCCGCGCCGCGCAATCCAGCCTCGTCGGCAGCGGCGCTGGTCCCGCACAGCCCGGCCACGCCGGAATCGGTGCCTGTACCGCACAGCCCCGCCACGTCCGTGCCGTTGATCAGCTGCACCCCGCCCCGTCGGTGGAGCCCAGCGCACACGGTGGCCATCTCCGTGCCGAGTTGGGGCAGGAGCGGGAGCGGGGCGGCCTCGACGAGGGTGACGTCATGGCCGAGGGCGGCGCACGAGGACGCCGTCTCGGCTCCAGCACGGCAAGCGCATACCCCCACGCCCGAGCGGCACGGCCCTCATGCCGCGCTGCCCTCCTCCGGAGCGGGGTGGACCGGCGTCCACACCAAGGTCGGGCGTTGAAAGGGGCCCAGGACCGGACGGAGCCCTGTTGCCCGGGGTAGGACGGGCAGCAAGCACCATCTGATCACCGACGCCACTGGCATCCCGCTCCTCGCCACCCTGACCGGCGGCAACCACAACGACGTCACCCAGCTGATCCCTCTCTTGCAAGTCGTTCCCTCGGTACGAGGCAAGCGCGGCAGGCTCCGTCGCCGCCCGGACGCGGTGCTCGGCGACCGCGGCTACGACCTCTTCGGATCCGCTGGGAGATACACGACGCCATCCACGAGGCCTTCCTCATCCTCGGCTGAACTCTGATCTGTTGGCGGCGCCTGAAGTCGCTGCGGCAGCAGTTCCCGGTGACGGTGGAGATCAGCGGCGCTCCAGTCCCGTTCGGTCGTTTCGGAGCGGGCCGGAAGCCAGACCTGCGAGCCCTGTACCGACGAGCAGGACGGCACAGGCGACAACGATGACGGTGGCGCCCTTGAGGTCAACAAGGGCGCCCAGCACGTTGTTCATGAGCAACAGAGCCAAGCTCTGCACGAGTACGAGCACCGCTTGGATGCGCGACAAGTGGGTGTCGGGCGATGACGCGAGAACCAGCGGCGCGATGTGCGAGGAGAAGGTCCCGTTGCCGACGCCGATGATCAGGCCTGCGGCTACTGCTCCTGCCGCGCCGGGGGAGAGCCCGAGCGCAAGGACGCCCACGCCCGCCATGACCAACGCGCTCGCCGCCAGCAGACCGGGCCGCCCCAGCGGTCCGCGCTTCACGACCACCAGGGTGACCGCCACCATGCCCACTCCCTGCGCTGCGAGCACCAGGCCGGCGGCCCCCGCGCTCCACCCCTCCTCTCGTGCGAGCAAGGGGACCAACAGGGACAGCACGGGCAGCAGGAAACCAGCCGCTGCTCCAGTGAGCCACAGCCCCGGGCACAGCACCGGATGAGAGAAGGCCACCCTCACCCCGCTCAAGGCTTCCTTGAGAAGACCGGCCGTCCTCGGGGCCGGAGGCACTGCGTGCTGTGGGCGGATGACGGTCAGGACAACGAGGGTGAAGGCGAAGGTGACCGCGTTGACGACAGCAGCGCCTGCGAACCCGGCCAGGCCGACCAGCACGCCGGCCAGCGGACCGCCGCCCATGTTGATCACCTGGCCGCCGACCTGTCGCAGAGACAACGCACGAGGCAGCTGCGCCTTGGCCACCAGCCGACGGGGCATGGACCCTGAGGCCGGAAGATAGAACGCGTCGACGACACCGACCGCAACGCCTGTTGCTATGAGCAACAAGGGCGGGGCTCCCAGGGAGTGGGCGACGGCCGCAAGAACCAGCGAGAAGACCAGCATCGCTGCATCGCCGGTGATCAGCACACGGCGCGCGCTGACGCGGTCGCTGACCGCTCCTCCGACGAGGAGGAGCAGAACGCGGGGCAGCGTGATCGCGCTCAGCGTCAGCCCCGCGATGCTCCCGCCGTACTCGCTGGCTGCCCAGCCGAGAGCGAAGTAGAAGACCGCGTTGCCCACGAGCGACACCAGGATGCCGACGAGCCACAGCACGTAGGCCCGAGGCAGCCGATCCCGCGCCTGCCCCACGTCGCACACCTCCGGGGCCGGGACACCACCGGCTTTCCCAGCCTCCTCGGCGGCCTCATCGCTGGCCGGCATCGGGCACCCCCCGATTGACCCGACTGATGACAGTGATCACGGAGCCGACAGTGCCACACGGCACTGACAGGGCCCGGTCGTCGTGGTGCCCGCCTCGGGATGACTACTTTGGGACGCTGGCGCCTTACTCGCCCTGGTCAAGCCACCAGGTCCATTTCGTCAGGATTCTCAGACCCGAAGATGACCCGCTGCCGCCGACAGGAGAGCCGCATGTCCCACGCATACGACGTGATCGTCATCGGACTGGGCGGTATGGGCAGCGCCGCCGCTCATCACCTCTCGGCGCGCGGCGCGCGCGTCCTCGGTCTGGAGAAGTTCGGCCCCGTGCACAACCGGGGCTCCAGCCACGGCGGTTCACGGATCACCCGGCAGTCGTACTTCGAGGATCCGGCGTACGTCCCGCTGCTGCTGCGCGCCTACGAGCTGTACGGCGAGCTGGAGCGGGCCAGCGGGCGTCAGATCGCGATCCTCGGCGGCGGCGTGATGGTCGGCAGGCCAGAGACGCGGACCTTTGCCGGTTCCCTCCGGTCGGCCGAGCAGTGGGGCCTGGCGCACGAGGTGCTGGACGCGGCCGAGATCCGCCGCCGGTTCCCGACCCTGACGCCCCAGGACGACGAAGTCGCCCTGTACGAGCGGAAGGCGGGCCTTCTGCGGCCCGAGAACACCGTCGCCGCGCATCTTCAGCTGGCCGGGCGTCAGGGCGCCGCACTGCAGTTCGACGAGCCGGTGACGCGCTGGGAGCCGTACCGGGACGGGGTCCGGGTGCACACCGCCGAGAACACGTACACGGCGGGGCAGCTGGTGATGTGCCCGGGTGCGTGGGCGCCACGACTGCTCGCCGACGTCGGGGTGCCGTTCACGATCGAGCGGCAGGTCATGTACTGGTTCGAGCCGAAGCAGGGCGTCGAGCCCTTCCTGCCGGAGACCCACCCGATCTACATCTGGGAGGACGCCGCCGGCGTCCAGGTCTACGGTTTCCCGGCCATCGACGGGCCCGGCCTCGGCGCCAAGGTCGCCTTCTTCCGCAAGGGTCAGGTCACCACGCCGGAGACCATCGACCGGACCGTGCACGAGGACGAGGTCCAGGCCATGGCGGACCACATGTCCGGCTGCGTCCCGGACCTGCCGGGCACCTTCCTCAAGGCCGCCACCTGCATGTACTCGACCACTCCCGACGAGCACTTCGTTATCGCCCGCCATCCGGCGCACCCCGAGTCGGTCACCGTGGCCTGCGGTTTCTCCGGGCACGGCTTCAAGTTCGTCCCGGTGGTCGGGGAGATCCTCGCCGATCTGGCCCTGACCGGCACGACCGCGCACCCCATCGCCCTGTTCGACCCGGCCCGCCTCGCCGCCGCACCCGACTGATCGGCGGCACGTCCCGCTGATCAGCGCCCCTTCCCGCCCGAAAAGCCCTCGTGACGACGACCCGACCCCTCTCCCGCCCAGCCTCATGGCCACCTGCCGGGCCACTAATGCAGCGACCTTGAAACCTTCCAGCAGGAGCAGGAGCACCCGTTCGAGTGGATGTGATTCTGCGCCGTCCGCGGCGCCGACCTGGCCGCCCCCGGCGCCTCCTTCGAGGGGACGGTGCGGGGCGCGGCCGTCGAACGGCTCGGCGACGCGGCCGACAGCATCTACCACCCGTCCCGCACGAGAAGTGCGCCGCTGATCAAGTCGGCCTGCTAGACGGGTTTCTTGAACATGCGCGTCGCCGTGATCTCGCTGTGCACCGTCTCGCCGGACCGGGGCTGTGGTGGCAGCCCCGGCCTGAGGTGTTCCTCGACGCTGATGTACTTCAGGCCCGCCCGCAGGTCGGCGTCGTTGCGCAGCCGGATGACCAGTGGGAACTCGGCCAGCGCCGTCGTGTCGAACAGGCCGGTCGTGTACAGGAGCTGGACGCCCAGCGCGTCCGACACGGCCCGCTGCAGCTCCAGCAGGTAGGTGGCGTTGGCGCGGCCGATCGGGTTGTCGAGGAAGAGGGTGCCGGCGTGCCGGTGCCTGGCCCGGCCCCGGTCGTTGGAGCGCAGTGCGGCCATGGTGCAGTACAGGGCGATGGCCGCGGTGAGCAGCTGGCCGCCGGAGAACACGTCGCCCATCTGTCCGACGGGGACGCGCTCGGCACGCAGCACGGCGTCCGGTTTGAGGATCTCGACGGCGACGCCCTTGGGCCGAAGGGCGGCGGCCACCCCCCGCAGCAGCAGGGACATACCGTCGCGGCGCAGGTCGGAGTTCTTCTTGACGGCGGCCCGGGTCGCCTCGTCGATGACCTCGCCGAGCCTCTCGGCGAGGGTGGCTTGGTCGGGTTCCTCGAAGCGGATCCGCAGGAACTCCTGCCCGGACCACTCGCCGAGCCCCTCGGGCAGCCGCGACAGCCGCTGGGCGGCGCGCAGCGTGGCCAGCGCCGACTCGACCAGCCCGCGCAGCCGGTCCACGATCGAGTCCCGGTTGCGTTCCAGCTGCTCCAGCTCGTCGGTGAGAACCCGCAGCCGGGGGGCGAAGGCGTCGGCCCACTTCTGCGCGTGCTCGGGCAGCGCGGACGCGGGCAGTTCGCGGATCTGCTGGCGGGCGGGTGTGCGTACCTGCTCGTAGCGGGTGGAGTTGGCGTGCCGTACGAGGATGTCGCTCGCCTCGCGCACGGCGGCCTCCGCGGCGGACAGGTCGGCGGCGCAGCCGCGCAGCGACCGGCGGGCCTCGGCGGCGGACTGCCGGGCGTCCTCCAGGCCGCCCGGGTACGGCTCCGACGCGTCCTGCTCCTCGTCACCTGGATGCTCGCGCAGAAGGTCCCGCAGCAGCGCGGCGATCTCGTCGAAGCCGCCCGCCGCGTCCTCGGCGGCGCGGTGTGCGTCGAGCAGCTCGGCGTGCGCCTCGCGGGCCTGGGTCAGCGCCTCGGTGCGCGACGCGAGTTCGGCGCTCGCCGTACGCAGCAGCGCCTGCGCGTGCTCGGCGTCGCGCGGCTGGAGCTCCTCGGACAGCTCGGTGTGTGCCTCGCCCTCCTCGGGCGCGTGCCGCTCGGCCTCGCCGCGCAGCCGGCCGAGCTGCTCGCTCGCGCTGGACATCCGTGTCTCCAGGAGCTGGACCAGCTCCTCCGCACGCGCGACGGCGGCCTGCCGGGAGGGCCCGTCGGACCCGTCGGGGGACTGGAGGAGCTGCGCCGCGCGCGTGCGGACCTTGTTGCTGAGCCGGTCCAGATCCGCGCGCGCCGCGCTCTCGTCGCTCTCCGCCCGCGCCTGCTCGGCCCGTAGGTCGGCGCCGACGCCGACCTTCTCGTACACCTGGGACGCCGCGCGGTACGCCTCACGCAAGGCGGGCAGCGCGGCCTTCGGCGCGTCCGACTCGTCCTCGGGTACGTCGTCGGGGGCGCCGGCGATCTCGGAGCGCTCGGCGCGCAGCGCACGCGCGGTGCGGCGGGTGTCGTCGGCGGCCCGCTGGGCGGCGCGCCGGTCCTCGTCGGCGGCGCGGGCCCGCTCCAGGCAGGTCTGCGCCCGGACCTCGGACTCCGTGGCCTCGTCGGCGAGTTCGCGCACCTTGACCTGCCAGCCGGCCCGTTCGCGCAGCCGGAAGGCGAGCCCGGCGAGGGCGTCGGCGGAGCGCCGGGCCCTCTGCGCGGCCTCCTGCCGCTCCTCGCGCACCTGCGCGGCCTCGGCGGCGGCCTCCTCGGTCTCGGCCCGCGTGGTGCGCGCCTCGGTCAGCTCCGCCTCGGTCTCCTCGGCGAACGCGCGCGCCTCCCGCGCGGCCTGCCCCAGCTCCACCAGCCGCCCGGCCGGGCAGCCCGTCCGCCAGGACGCGAGCCGCGCGGCCAGCTCGCGGTCCTTGCCGAGCCGGGTCGCGAGCGTGCGGATCTCCTCGTCGCGCTCGGTCGTCCGCGCGCGCAGGGCCTGCCGCTCCTCGTCGGCGGCGTGCTCGTCGTGCATGGCGGGGTTCGGCGGCACGAGGAAGACGTCGCCGTCGCTCGCGGTGTCCGGGGCCGGGGTGGGGGCGAGCAGGGCGGCCGCCGTGCCGACCGCCACCGCGGACCGGGGCAGCAGCGCGGCGTCGCCGAGCGCGTCCCGGGCCCGGGCGTGCGAGGCCGGGTCGGTGATGATCACGCCGTCCACCAGCTCGGGCCGGGCGGCCAGCACGCGCGCGTGGTCGGCGGGGTCGACGGCCTGCGCGAGGTAACGCCAGCCGGGCAGGGCCGGGATGCCGTATTCGCCGAGGAACTCGACGGTCGCCAGCACGTCCGGGCCGGGCGGCAGCAGGCCTCCGTCGCCGAGCGCGCCCAGGATGCGGGAGTCGTCGGCGGCGGCGGTCCGCAGCTCGAACAGCTGGCGCTCGGCCGAGGAGACGGCGGCGTCGAGCAGCTCGCGCAACTCGTCGGCGAAACGGTCGAGTTCCTCGGGAGTGAGAGCGCCTGCGGCGACAGGGCGGGGGGTTCTGGGGGTGCCGGGACGTGAGGGGAGCGACGCGGACACCGCGTCCGTGCCGGGGCGCAACTCACGGGGCCTGGATGCCGGGTCCGTGCCCGCCGCTCGCCCGTCCGTGCCGTCGGCCCCGTCGGCGTCCGCCGCCCTGGTGCCGCCACGCCCGGTGAGACCGTGGCCGTGGCCCGGCTCCGGCCGGGCGGCGGACGCGGCGTCCCCGGAGCGGGTGCGCCCGGCCCCGGTGCCGTTCGTGGCGCCGGCGCCCGCGCGCGGTGCGGGCACGCCGCCGGACGGCGCCGCGCCGGAGGCGACCGGCAGGCTGAGCAGTTCCGCCAGCCGTTCCTCCGCCGCCAGTGCCTCGGCGGTCCGCCGCTCGCCGTCGTACGCCCGCTCCGCGGCGGTCGCCGCGTCCGCCGCGCGGGCGGCCGTCAGCTCGGCCCGGGACTCGGCCGACGCCGCCTCGCGCGCGTGCTCGCTCGCCCGGCGGGACGCCTCACGGGCGGTGTCCCAGGCGGCCACCGCCGACTTCTCCGCGTCGCTGGCGGCGAGGGCGGCCCGGGCCGGATCGGCGTCGGGCGCACTGTCGTCGAGCCAGCCCGCGCGCACTGCCTCGGCGGTCTCCTGCTCGACCTCGGTGAGGCGCTGCCGGAGGTGGCCGACCTCGCTGCGGGCGCGCTGGGCCTCGGTGGCGGCGGCGGTGGAGTCCCGGTAGGCGCAGTCGCTGACCTCCTGGAGCGCGGCGGACCGCTCCTCCTCCTCGTTCGCCAGCGCCTCGGCGCTCTCCGCCGCCGTGTGCAGGGCCCGCACGAGGTCCACGGCGGCCCTGGTCCGCGCGGCGAGCGCGGGAGCCGCGTCCCGCTCGGCCTCCTGGATCGCGGCGGCCACGCGCGCGACCCGGTCGGCGGCGGCGCGATGGCGCAGCACGGCCTCGGCGGCCTGCCAGGCCGAGTGCAGGGTGCGCGCGTCGGCGAGCTCACGCTTCTGGGCGGCAGCCGACTTCTCGGCGGCGGCGAGCGCCAGGGAGGCGTGTCGGTAGGCGAGTTCGGCGGCGATCAGTGCGCTGCGCTCGCGCGCCGACTCGGCGTGGGTCACGGCGTAGGCGGCGGCCGTGACCCGTTGGGCGAGGTCGGCGCCCCTGACCCGCTCCTGTGCGCCGCGCGCGGACAGCCGCCGGGCCAGCGTGCGCGTCCGCCGCTCGGCCCCGGCGTGGATGTCCCGCGCGCGTGCGCGTGCCTCGGCGGCCTCCACGATCCGCCCGAGCAGATCGACCGACCCGGCGGTGAAGTCCCGCTCGGCGATCAGCTCGGCCCGCCGCCCCAGCTTGTTCCCGAAGCCGCTGACCAGGTCGGCGAGACCGTCGGTGTCCTGGGTGTCGGTGACCGCGCGCAGCAGCAGGTCGGTGAAGTCGGAGTCCTTCTTCACCGCGAAGAGCCCGGCCGCCTCGCCCTCGTCGGCGTTCATCTCTCGCTGGTAGCGGAAGAGTTCGGGGTCGAGGCCCAGGTCGCCGAGGTGTTCGGTCCAGCGTTCGTGGATCTCCTCCCAGTGCACTTCGAGGTGCGGATACGCCTTGCCCGCTTCGGTGAGCGCGTCGCGGAACCCCTTCATGGTGCGCCGCCGCCCCTGCGCCCCCGACTGGCCCTCCACTGACGGCCGTACGGCGGTGGCCTCGGCGACGGGCAGGTTGTCCAGGGTGAGCCCCGGTCCGGGCCGGAAGGAGTACCAGGCCTCGGCGAACTTCCGCGGGTCGTTGGAAACCTGCCGCCCGCGCCACTCGCTCACCTTGCCGACGACGACGCACTCGCCGGTCAGCACGTGCTGCCACTCCAGCGCGACATGCCCGCAGTCGTCGGCGAGCAGGAACTTTCGCAGCACACCTGAGCTGGCGCCGCCCAGGGTGTTCCGGTGGCCCGGCAGCATCACCGAGAAGATCAGCTTGAGCAGTACGGACTTGCCGCCGCCGTTCTCCAGGAAGAGCACGCCGGCGGGGGCGGGTCGGCGCGGCGGGCCGACCGGCTCCTCCTCGAAGAACTCCGCCTGCGTCGGCGCGGGGTCGGGCACGGTCTCGCCCACACCGCGCAGGTCAAGCACGGTGTCGGCGTAGCGCGCACCGGCGGGCCCGATGGAGTAGAGGCGGACCCGGGACAGCTCGTACATGGCGGACTCTCGTAAGTCTTCGGCAGATCGGTGAAGTGCGGTTCTACGGGCGGATCGACGTGCGGATCGGGAAGTTCGGGGGCGCGGCCGGGAGGCCGAGGAGTCAGGCCGAGTGGAAGGGCAGCCCGGCATCGGCCACCAGTTCCAGATCGTCGCCCTCCTCGGGGGGCAGCAGCGTCGGGGTGCCGTCGGTCACCGGGACGACGCCCAGCTCCAGCAACTCGGCCATGGCCGCGCTGCCGGCCATGTCACGCACCTGGAGCTGGTAGCGGGCGGTCGTGCGGTAGGTGCCGCCGTTGTCGTCGCCGGTGCGCTGCAGGAAACCGGAGTCGGTGAGGAAGGCCACGGCCTTGCCGACGATGCCGGTCGTGGAGCCCGCGAGGCGCCGCGCGTCCTTGGTGGCACCGGTGGCGCTGCGTCTGACCCAGATCCGCCAGGCGGCCTCCAGCCCGGGCGCGTCGGTCGCGGGATCGGTGTTCTCCCCCTGCTCGGCGGCCCGCTCCTCCAGCCGCCGGCAGGCCTGGCGCACGAAGGCGTCGACGCCGTTGACCGTCACACGGCCGATGTACCCGTCGTCGGCGAGGTCCTCGGGGCGCGGGAACGCCATGGCGGCGACCGCGAGATGCGCGAGCCCGTGCAGGAAGCGGTCGCCGGAGTCGGCGGCCGTACGCCGCGCGTAGTCGCCCATCCGCACCGCGAACACCGAGTCCTCGGCCGCGGTCACGGCCATCCCCGCGCGCGGGGACACCTCCAGCACGACGAGGCCCAGCCCGGCGGCCACGGCGTCCGCGAGCCGCGCGAACGCGGGGTGCTCGCGGTAGCGCCGCAGCAGGTCGACGTACTCCTGGTCGCGGGCGGGCGGCAGCTTCGGCTGCAACCCGAACGCGACGAGCCGCGCCGCGTCGGCGGCGTCGGCGGGGGTGACGGCGGCGCTCGCCGGCGCCCCGGCGCCCTCCGGCTCGACGTGCTCGCTCACGACTGCGACTCCTCAGTGGTCTTCACGCGGCCTCCGTACGGTCCGCTGTCATCCCCGCCGCGTCCAGCAGGGCCGTGCCGACGATCAGGTCGGCCCCGCCGAACTCGGGGTCGTCCAGCTCCGTCCCGTCGTCCACGGAGAACAGCAGCTTCTCCTCCCCCTGCCGGTACGCCGTCCCGACCGGCGGGCTGGCCGCGTGGACCGCCATCAGCGCCACCAGGTACGGCAGGTCGGGGTCCGTCCGGCGGGCCTGGGCCAACAGCCCGGAGAGACGTCTCGGGGCGTCCGGCGGCAGATCCAGCAGCGCGTTCGCCGCGGCCAGTTGCTCCTCGCTGAAGCGGCTGTCGTCCGGTGTGGCGATCAGATCGGGCTCCGGCATCTCCGCTCCGAGGTGCTCGCGCTCCACGGGCGGAGTCAGCAGTATGTCGACCAGGTCCCCGACCCGGACGGACACCGGCGTGCGCAGTCCGGTCCCCTTGGCGAAGAAGGCGTTCGTGACGCGGACGGCCTGCTCCAGCGGCAGCGGCAGCACCGGCGCGACCAGGTGGCCGTACAGGTCGATGCCCGCCGTGGACATCGGGGTCGCGAAGGCCTGCCGGTCCTGCTCGGCGCGGAACAGTGGCCCGGCCTCCAACAGTCGCGACTGCAACTGGGTGTGCCGCCGGATGCAGTCCTTGACGATGTCGACCAGCTCGGCGGCCCGCCGCTTGTGCTCCGGGTCCTCCGACTCGTCGCGCGCCTTGCGGATGTTGGTGAGGATGGCGTTCTCGTGCCGGTAGCGGTCGGCGACGTGGTCGAGGGCCTCGGCGATCATGTCGGGGACCGTGCTGAGCCAGTCCACCGCCCGGACGTTGCGCCGGGTGGCCTCCAGGGCGCGGCGGAGCGTCTCCGAGTACTGCACGGTGCGGTAGCGCGCCTGTTCGGCCGCCAGCTGGGCGTCGGCCAGCCGGCCTCGGTTGATCAGCACCTCCAGCTTGACCTCGGCCGCGATCTGCGCGCTGGTGACATCGGTGTCCAGGGCACCGACGAGGACGTTCACCGCCTCGTCGGTGGTGCGGAGGTAGACACTGCCGCCGGGCCCGGGCACCTCTTCGATCAGCTTGAAGTCGTAGTCCCGCCGGACATAGGCCCCATCCGGCGCGAAGGTGCCGTAAACAGCGCGGAATCCACGGTCCACGCTGCCGACGTTGATGAGGTTCTCCAGGACCCAGCGGGCCACCCGCTCGTGCTCGGCGGACGGCCGGCGCGGGGCCTGCGCGGCGATGCGCGGGACCAACCGGGCCACCACCTGGTCGTGGTCGGCGCCGGTGTCGAAGTCCATGTTCAGCGTGACGAGGTCGATGGCGGCGAGCGCCACCTCCGCCATGCCGTACACCGAGTACTCACCCGCGAGGTTGGCCTTGCGCGCGTCGAGGTCGTGCAGCGGCGCGGTGCAGGCGAGCGCGCGCAGCCGCCGCGCCAGTCCCTCGTCGGCGGCCGGGCCCGGGGCTGGGCGCGGCCCCGCGCTGAACTGGGGCGGAACACTGTCCGTCGATGCAGGCGAAGTCACGGTGCACAGATTAGGTCCTCGGTGTGACAACGACCCAAACGACGCAGATGCCTCCCCACGTCACGCCGGCCGCCGGGCCCGGGGGACGCCCTACGTGTCGTCGCCCACCCGCCGACGGTAGACCTCCACCACCCGCTTCAGCGAGTCGTCGAGGTACACCTCCAGCAGGCGCTCCGCCTCGCGCCTGTCGCCCGCCTGAAGGGCCTGCAGAATCTGGCGGTTGCGGGTGAGGTAGGGCTCGTGCAGCCGTCGCGGGTCGTCCACGACGTGGAAGGCGAGGCGCAGTTCGGCGAAGACGCTGCGCATCAGCTCGTCGGTGCGTTCGCCGCCGGCGAGGGCGACCAGTTCGCGATGGAAGTGGATGTTGGCCGTACCCAGGCCTTTCCAGTCATGCTCGACCGACGCCCGCTGCCCTTCCGTCACGGCGGACGCGAGGCCGTCG
Organism: Streptomyces sp. NPDC059861; assembly: GCF_042731435.1. Lineage (NCBI taxonomy): Bacteria > Bacillati > Actinomycetota > Actinomycetes > Kitasatosporales > Streptomycetaceae > Streptomyces > Streptomyces sp. NPDC059861. Next base: position 35,856 of record NZ_JBHWJQ010000024.1, read on the forward strand.
AGCGCGTAGGGCGGCTCGCCGAGCCCCCGGACGACGGCGCACTCGACCAGGCGCCGGGTGCGGTAGATGTCCTCGACGTCCTCCACGGCCAGGACCCGGACGAAGACGCCCCGGTTCAGCTCGTGGACCAGCAGACGTTCGTGGGTGAGCAGCCGGAACGCCTCGCGCAGGGTGTTGCGGGAGACGCCGAGCGCCCCGCCGATGCTGTCCTCGGACAGCCGGGTGCCGGGCGGGAAGTAGCCCTCGGCGATCCGGCTCCTGAGGATGTCCGAGACGCGCTCGGCGGTGCTGGTGCGCCCCAGGAGGGCCCGGTCGTCGGCCAGTCCCGTCAGCTGCTCTGCCATGCCCGGAATTCAACCGCAGATACCAGAACGAAACAACATGAGTATTGAGGGATCGTTGAACGATCCCCTACCTTGCTACGAACGGTGCCGCCCCACCCCCACGGCGGCGGCGCCGCCACGCTTCCGCACGGCACGGCTCGGTCCGCAGCACCCTCCGTCCCCCCTCTGCGAGGTGCCCATGAGCACGACCCCTCCACCACAGGCCCTGCCCACCGACGCGCACCCGGGAAAGGGTGAACAGCACGACGCCGACGGCGCGTTCGGCTGGCTGCGCGCCCTCGGCCCGCGCGGCCGACGCGCCTTCGCCGGCGCGTTCGGCGGCTATGCGCTGGACTCGTACGACTACTTCACTCTCCCGTTGAGCATGGTCGCGCTGGCCGCCTACTTCGGCCTGGACAGCGGCCAGACAGGCTTGTTCACCACCGTCACGCTCGTCGTGTCCGCGATCGGCGGCGCCCTCGCGGGCGTGCTGGCGGACCGCATCGGCCGGGTCAAGGCACTGATGATCACGGTCGTCACGTACGCCGTCTTCACGGTGGCCTGCGGCTTCGCGCCCAACTACGAGACCTTGCTGGTCTTCCGGGCGCTGCAGGGCCTGGGCTTCGGCGGCGAGTGGGCGGTCGGCGCGATCCTGGTCGCCGAGTACGCCGGTGCCAAGCACCGGGGCCGCACCCTCGGCGTGATCCAGAGCTCCTGGGCCGTCGGCTGGGCGCTGGCCGCGATCGTCTACACGCTGGTCTTCTCGTTCCTCGACGAGGGCCTGGCGTGGCGCGTGATGTTCTGGACCGGCGCGCTGCCGGCCCTGCTGGTCATCTGGATGCGGCGACGTGTGCAGGACGCCCCCGAGGCGGCCGCCGCACGGCGGAAGAACCCCCAGAAGAGATCGTTCGCGGCCATCTTCGGGCGAGGCACGGCCGACTCGCCGGGCCTGCTGCGGACGACGCTCTTCGCGGTGCTGCTCTCGACCGGCGTCCAGGGCGGCTACTACACGCTGGCGACCTGGGTGCCGACGTACCTGAAGTCGGAGCGCGGCCTGTCCGTCGTCGGCACCGGCGGCTATCTGACCTTCCTGATCTCCGGCGCCTTCGTCGGCTATCTCACGGGCGGTTACCTCACCGACAAGCTGGGCCGGCGGCGCAACATCTGGCTGTTCGCCCTGCTGTCGGCGGTCTGCATCCTGGCGTACGCGAACATCCCCGGCGGCGCCGACACCCTCGTGCTGGTGCTGGGTTTCCCGCTCGGGTTCTGCATGTCGGCCATCTTCAGCGGCTTCGGCTCGTTCCTGAGCGAGCTGTACCCGACCGCCGTGCGCGGTACGGGGCAGGGCTTCACGTACAACACCGGCCGTGCGGTCGGCGCGGTCTTTCCCACCACCGTCGGTTTCCTGGCGGACAGTTGGGGCGTGGGCGGCGCGCTGGTCTTCGGCGCGATCGGCTACGGACTCGCGGCGCTGGCGCTGCTGGGGCTGCCCGAGACGCGCGGGAAGGAGCTGGTGTGAACCGCACCGACGACCTTCCCCTGACCCTCGTCGACGAGCACGCGCACGCGTGGACCCCGCAGGAGGCCCGGACCCGGTTCCGCGCGGGACTGACCGGCCCCACGGCCGGGGTCGCGGCGGGCCACACCCAGGCCAACCTGATCGCGGTGCCCGCCGACTGGGCCTACGACATGCTGCTGTTCTGCCAGCGCAACCCGAAGCCCTGCCCGGTGCTGGACGTCACGGACGCCGGTTCCTGGACGACCGAGCTCGCGGCCGGGGCGGATCTGCGCACCGACCTGCCGCGCTACCGGGTGTGGCGGGACGGCGAGTTGGTGGACGAGCCGACGGACGTGCTCGGGCACTGGCGGGACGATCTGGTGTCGTTCCTGATCGGGTGCAGCTTCACCTTCGAATGGGCGCTGTCGGGTGCGGGCGTCCCGCTGCGCCATGTCGAGCAGGGACGGAACGTGCCGATGTACGTGACCAGTCGTCAGTGCCGTCCGGCGGGGCGGCTGCACGGGCCCATGGTGGTGACCATGCGGCCGGTCCCGCCCACCCGGCTGGCGGCGGCGATCCGGGAGAGCAGCCTGCTCCCGGCGGTGCACGGCGGCCCCGTGCACTGCGGCGACCCGTCGGCGCTCGGGATCGGCGCCCTCAGCCAGCCCGACTTCGGCGAACCGGTGACCGCCGATCCGGACGACATCCCGGTGTTCTGGGCCTGCGGGGTCACCCCGCAGGCGGCGGTGATGGCCTCCCGGCCGCCGTTCGCCCTCACCCACGCACCGGGCCAGATGTTCCTCACCGACGCCCGCGACGAGCAGTACCGCGTGGCCTGAACAGCCAAGGGGACCCATGACCGCGATCGATCTGAACGCCGACCTCGGCGAGGGCTTCGGCCGCTGGCGGCTGACCGACGACGAGCAGTTGCTGTCCGTCGTCACCAGCGCCAACGTGGCCTGCGGCTTCCACGCCGGGGACGCGGCCACCATGCGGCGGGTGTGCGAGCTGGCCGCCGCGCGCGGGGTGACGATCGGCGCGCAGGTCTCCTACCGCGACCTGGCAGGGTTCGGGCGGCGCGCGATGGACGTGCCGCCCGCCGAGCTGGCGGCCGAGGTGGCCTACCAGATCGGCGCCCTGGAGGTCTTCGCGCGCGCGGCCGGCGCCCGTGTGGCCTACGTCAAGCCGCACGGCGCCCTGTACAACCGCGTGGTGCGCGACGAGGAGCAGGCCGCTGCGGTCGTCGAGGGCGTGCTCCTTGCCGACGGCTCGCTGCCGGTGCTGGGACTGCCCGGCTCCCGGCTGCTGGAGGCGGCCGCAAAGGCCGGACTGCCGCCGGTCCTGGAGGCGTTCGCGGACCGCGCGTACACCGACGAGGGCACCCTCGTGCCGCGCGGCCGGGAGGGCGCCGTCGTGACCGATCCCGAGGCCGTCGTGGCACGGTCGGTGGACCTCGCCCACTCCGGGACGGTGGTCTCCCACTCCGGGGCCCGCATCGCCGTACGCGCGCGTTCCCTGTGCCTGCACGGGGACACGCCCGGCGCGGTGGAGCTGGCCCGGCGGGTGCGCCGGCGGCTCGAAGAGGCCGGTGTCCGGGTGGAGGCCTTCGCATGAGGGTGCTGCCGGTCGGGGACGACGCCTTGCTCATCGAGGTCTCCTCCGGCGAGCAGGCGCAGGCGCTGCACGCGGAGCTGCTGCGCCGCCGCGCCGAGGGGTCGCTGACGGTCCGCGAGATCGTGCCCGCGGCCCGTACCGTCCTTCTCGACGGCCTGCCCGACGTCGCCCGGCTGGCCTCCGAGTTGACCGCCGCCGACGTGCCGCCCGCTCCCCCGCGCGCGGGGGAGGTCGTCGAACTCCCGGTGCGCTACGACGGCCCCGACCTGACGGACGTCGCCGCCCTGTGGGGCGTGAGCGAGCGGGAGGTGGCGCGCCTCCACGCCGGGACGGAGTTCCGGGTCGCCTTCTGCGGGTTCGCGCCCGGCTTCGGCTACCTCACCGGTCTGCCGCCGCGCTACGACGTCCCGCGCCGCGCCACACCGCGCACCGCCGTCCCGGCGGGTTCGGTGGCACTGGCCGGGCCGTACACGGGCGTCTACCCGCACGCCTCGCCGGGCGGCTGGCAGCTGATCGGCAGCACGGACGCGGTGCTGTGGGACCACGCCCGCACACCGGCCGCTCTGCTGTCCCCGGGCACGCGCGTGCGCTTCGTTCCCGTGGCCGCCGCACTCCGGGACCCGGTGGGGCCCTCATGACGGACCGTGCGCTCGCCGTCGTACGGGCCGGGGCGCTGACCACCGTGCAGGACCTGGGCCGTCCCGGGCACGCCCACCTCGGCGTGCCGCGCTCCGGGGCGCTCGACCTGCCCGCGGCGGCCCTCGCCAACCGGCTGACCGGCAATCCGCCCGAGGCGGCCCTTTTGGAGACCACGCTCAACGGCTGCGCGGTGCGGCCGCGTTCCCCGGTCACCGTGGCGGTCACGGGCGCGCCCTGCCGGGTCACCGTGGACGGGCGCCCGGTCGCCTGGGGCGCGCCGGTGCGGGTGCCCGCGGGCGCCGTCCTGGACGTCGGCGCGGCGACGCGCGGGGTACGCGGCTATGTGGCCGTCTCCGGGGGCGTCACCGTCGAGCCGGTGCTCGGCAGCCGCTCCACGGACCTGCTGTCGGGGCTCGGCCCGCCGCCGCTCACGAACGGCGCGGTGCTCCCCCTGGGGCGGGTCACCGGCCCCCACGCGCGCGCGGACGGCGCCCCGCAGCCCGCGCCGCCGGCGGAGCTGGTCCTGCGGGTGACGCTCGGGCCCCGCGACGACTGGTTCACGCGGGAGGCCGTACGGATGTTCACCTCGCGCCCGTACCGCGTGTCCGTCGCCGGAAACCGGATCGGGCTGCGCACCGAGGGGCCCGCCCTGGAGCGGGCCCGCCCCGGCGAACTGCCCAGCGAGGGCATGGTCCTGGGAGCGGTCCAGGTCCCGCCCGACGGCCGGCCGGTCGTCTTCCTCGCCGACCACCCGACCACCGGCGGCTACCCGGTCATCGCGGTCGTCCGCACGGCCGACCTCCCGGCGGCCGCGCAGGCGGCGCCGGGCACACCGGTGCGCTTCGTGGCGGTACGCCGTCTCTGACACACCGGGGGACCCCGTGCGGGCCCTCGGCCCTACGCCGCCTCCGTCGCCGTCTGCGGCTCAGCGACCGAACGCTGATCCGGCGCCGGCCGTTGCTCCGTGACCGGCCGTTGCTCCGTGATCGACCGCTGACCGGGCACCGACCGCTGCCCCGGCGCCGTCCGCTGATCCGCCACCGAGCACTGCTCCACGACCGATCGCTGACCCGGCACAACCCCCGGCTCGACCACGACCCGTTGGTCCGGCATCGGGCGATGCTCGGCCATCGGCCGCTGGTCCGGCGCCGACCGCTGACCCGGCATCGAAAGCCCCTCGGGCAGAAGCAGCTTCCCCGGCTCGGGCCGCTGCGCGGGCCCGGTCCTCGGCTCCGGCAGCGACAGCGCCGCCAGCGCCGTCGACACCGCGGTCGCGGACCGCAGGTCCAGCCGGGCGCTGGTACCGTGCGCGCGGTGCCGCATCTCGACGGCTGCGAGACGCAGCAGTTGGGGCAGCAGGTCGTTGCACCGCCGCAGCACCCACGCCGTGCCCGCGGTGGCGAGCCACAGCAGGCTCGCCGACCTGGTCGGCGGCGGGAACTCGGGATCGGCTGCCGGCGCGGTGCCCGTGGCGATCCCGGCGTCCGCGAGCAGCCCGTGGAACCGGACGGCCAGTTGCCGGTGTCCGCGCTCCCCCGGGTGCAGCCGGTCCGAGGACCACATGGCCCGGTCGTCGACCCAGTCCCCCGCGGCCGCGTGCACATGCATCGCCCCGTAGCGCTCGGAGAGCGCGTGGACCACGATGTTCACGGCCCGCTGCCGCCGGGCCAGCGGGCTGGCCAGCACCCCCGGCAGCCCCAGCATCGAACCCGGGTCCGGCAGGCAGGCGGTGAGCAGGGCCGTGCCCTGCCGGGTGAAGGCCGCGTACACCTTGTCGAGGCGTTCGGTGATGTGGTGGATGTCGAACGTGCGGCGCAGCGTGTCGTTCACACCGACGAGCACGGACGCGACGTCCGGCTGCAGGGCCAGCGCCGCGGGCAACTGGGTCTCCAGCACGTCGCGGGTCTGCGCCCCGCTGACCGCGAGGTTGGTGAATTCGGCGGGCGGCTCGGTCAGGCCGCCGGCGAGCAGCGCGGCCCAGCCGCGCCACCCATTCCCCACAGGGTCGCCCACCCCCTCGGTCAGCGAGTCCCCGAGGGCGACGTAACGGACGGATCTCATGCCGCGCCCTCCGCACGGGCGAAGGGTCGCTCGGGCACCGCCGCGTCGTGCACGGCGAGGAAGGCGTCCACCGCCGTACCCCAGCCGAAGCACTCCGCACGCGCGCGTGCAACCTCCCGTCGCTCACGCTCGGGGCGGTCGAGCAGCATCTCCACGGCGTCCGCGAAGGCGTCGCCATTGTCCGCCGCGGTGGCCCCGGCGGGTCCGATCACCTCGGGCAGCGCGGAGGACGCGCTCGCCACGACCGGCGTGCCGCAGGCCATGGCCTCCAGCGCGGCGAGCCCGAACGTTTCGGCCGGCCCGGGGGCCAGGCACACGTCGGCGGTGGCCTGGAGCGCGCCGAGCAGGCTGCGGTCGGCGACGTGCCCGAGGAAGGTCACCGGCAGGTCGCGCTCCTGCGCCCGCTTCTCCAGGTTCGCGCGCAGCGGCCCGTTGCCGGCCACCACGAGCACCGCCCGCACCCCGCGCTGGCGCAGCGACTCCAGGGCGTCCAGGGCGGTTCCCGGCCGTTTCTCGACGGACAGCCGGGAGCACATCACCAGGAGCTTCTCGTCCGCCCGCGCGTGGGTGTCGCGCAGCGCGGCGTCGCGCATGGTGGGGCGCCGGTTCATCAGGTCGACGCCCAGGGGCGCACGTACGACGTTACGGGCGCCGATCCGGATGAATTCCCGCTCGGCGAACTCGGTGGTGCACACGACCTTCGAGTAGGTGTGGGCCGTGCGCACGTTGAGCGCGTCGGCGGCGCGCCGGGAGAGGTTCTCCGACAGGCCCCAGGTGCGCAGGACGCCGTCCGCGGTCTCGTGGGAGACCATCACGGCGGGCACCCGGGCGCGCCGCGCCCACCTGCCCGTCCACCTGAGGGTCGTCCGGTCGGAGACCTCCAGGCGGTCCGGGCCGAGTTGCTCCAGGAGGGCGGCGACGCGGCGCTTGTCGACGAGGACGCGGTAGCCGCCGGTGCCGGGGAGCACCGGTCCGGGCAGGGTGATCACCCGGCCCTGCTCGGTGTCCCGGTCGCTGTACTTCTCGCCCGGCACGATGAGGACGGGGTCGTGGCCCGCGAGCTTGAAGCCCTTGCCCAGCTCCCGCAGCGCGGTGCGCAGGCCGCCGGAGGCGGGGGCCACGAAGTTCGCCAGCCGGACGATGCGCAGGGATGTGTTCATGCCGCCACCGCCGGCTTGCGCGCGTCGAGGACGGCTTCGTAGTGCGCGATCAACTGGTCACCGATGGCGGCCCAGGTGCGGCCCTCGACGGTCGCGCGGGCGGTCGTACCGAAGGCCGCGCGCAGCGCCGGGTCGGCGGCCAGGGCGGCCACGGCGTCCCGGACGGCGTCCGCGTCGCGCGGCGGCACCAGGAGTCCGGTGCGGCCGTGGTCGACCAGGTCCATGGGCCCGCCGGCGGCGGGCGCGACCACGGGCACACCGCTGGCCATGGCCTCCTGCACGGTCTGGCAGAAGGTCTCGAAGGGGCCGGTGTGGGCGAAGACGTCCAGCGAGGCGAAGATCCGGGCGAGTTCGTCGCCGGTGCGGCGGCCCAGGAAGACCGCGCCGGGCAGCGCCTCGGCCAGGCCGGGCCGGCTCGGCCCGTCGCCGACGACGACGACGCGCACGCCGGGCAGCCCGCAGACACCGGAGAGCAGCTCGACGTGCTTCTCGGGCGCGAGCCGCCCGACGTAGCCGACGATCAGCTCGCCGTTCGGAGCGAGTTCGCGGCGCAGTGCCTCGTCCCGCAGGTCGGGGCGGAAGCGCACGGTGTCGACACCGCGCTGCCACAGGTGCACCCGGGGCACGCCGTGGGCCTCCAGATCACCCTGGGAGGCGCTGGAGGGGGCGAGGGTGCGGTCGGCGGCGGCGTGCACGGAACGGATGCGCCGCCAGGCGGCCGCCTCACCGGCGCCCATGTAGGTGCGGGCGTATCCGGCCAGGTCGGTCTGGTAGACGGCGACGGCGGGGAGGCCGAGCCGGGCCGCGGCGGCCATGCCGCGGACGCCGAGGACGAAGGGGCTGGCCAGGTGCACGATGTCGGGCTGGTGGGAGATCAGCGCGGCGGCCAGGCGCCGGCTTGGCAGGGCGACCCGGACCTGGGGGTAGCCGGGGAGCGGTAGGGACGGGATGTGGACGACGGGGCACGGTGCCAGAGCGTCTGCCTTGTTCCCGGGCGGGGGGGCCGGGGCGACGACGATGGGAGCGTGACCGCGATCGACGAGGTGTCGGGCGGTCTGGAGCGCGCAGTGGGCCACGCCGTTCACATCGGGGGGAAAGGATTCGGTCACGATGACGACACGCATAGGGCTGTTGTCGCCACGCTGGACGTGGCCGCGTCAACGTCGATCTTTCCGGACGGGGAACGATCCATGAGCGTTGCGCTGCGCACCCAAGCGCGTCAGCCCGCGGCCACACACCGCTGACCTCCGGGTCGACTGCCGTTCACCCGGCGGGTACGACGGCCCCCTGTCACCCGGCGCGGGGGATGGGCGGCGCTCACATGGCTTCGGGGCCGATCCGGCTGCGTACCGCGGTCTGGACCTCCGCCTCCTCGGCGGGGTCGGAGGCGAGCCGGCGCAGTTGCTCGACGACGCGGGTGTCTCCGGTCTCGGCGTGCCGGGCGGCGAGCTCCCGGGTGGTCTCCTCACAGTCCCAGAGGCACTCGACGCCGAAACCCGAGGGGAAGGAGGGGTCCGTGGCGGCGAGGGCACGGGCGGCCCTGCCGCGCAGATGGGACGAGCCGGTCTCGCGGTAGACGTGGCGCAAAACAGGTGCGGCGCAGCCGATGCCGAGCCGTCCGGCGCCGTCCACGAGGGTCCACAGGGTCGGCGCGTCGGGGCCTTCGCCCCGCACGGCCTCCCGGATCGCGCCGAGGACCAGGTCGCTGTCCTTCGCGCCGCCCCGGCAGGCGAGCACGCGGCCGGCGGCGGCGCCCAGCGGATCGGGGCGGCGGGCCCAGCCGCGGGCCCGGTCGACGGCGGCCACACCGCGCATCCGTTCGAAGGCCTCGACGGCGGCCTCTACGACCGGTGCCGTGCCGGTGACCACGGCCGCCTCGACCAGGTCGAGGACGTCGGGATCGTCGCTGTCGGCGAGATAGCGCAGCGCGGTGCAGCGGGCACCATCGCCGCCGTCCTGGGCGGCCCGGACGATCTCGGCCCGGTCCTCGGGGCCGGCGACGGCCGAGAGACAGCGGGCGGCGGGGACATGCAGCGCGACTCCGCGTTCGATGCCCTGCTGGGCCCACTCGAACACGGCCTGCACGCTCCACCCCGGACGGGGCCCGGTCGGTCGCATCTGCCGCTGCCAGCGGTCGAAGCAGCCGGTTTCCCGGGCGGCGCGCACGCGCGTCCCGATCGACGCGCGCGGGTCCTCGGCCCACAGTCGCCAGGGCCGCGGCTCGAAGGCGTCCCGCACGGCGGCGGCCAGCTCGGCCTCGCCCTCGGCGTCGGCCGGGAAGCGGGCCAGCACGGGCACGGCCAGGGCGCGCAGCCCGGCGTCGTCGTCGCGCAGGGCGAGTTCGTCCAGGGCCCAGGCCCAGTTGGAGCCCTGGGCGGCGTACCTGCGCAGCAGGACGAGCGCGTCGCGCCTGCCGTAGGAGGCCAGGTGGCCGAGGACGGCGAGGGCGAGCCCGGTGCGGGACTCGTCGTCGTCGACGATGTCCTCGGGGTCGAAGAGGTGCGCCTCGATCGCGTCCAGCTCGCCGTTCAGGTCGAGGTAGAGGCGGGCGTAGTACAGGGAGCGGTTCTCCACCTGCCAGTCGTGGCGGGGATCGCGCAGCACACAGTGGTTCAGGGCCGCGAGTGCCTCGGGGCGGGGGGCGGTGAGCGCGTGCAGTGTGCCGTCGCCGCGGCCCCGCTGGAGCAGGCCGAGCAGCGTACCGCTGGGCGCTATGACCGGATCGAACATGGGAAACAGCCTCACATCAAGCGTCGACGCAACCGGGGAACGTGCTCTACCTGGCCGCGTGACAACACGTCGGGGCGCCCGCCGTCTTCTGCTTGCTGTAGACCATCTTCCTCTGCCTCTCGTCGGTGGCCCATGCGGGCCGCATCACGGCCCGCGCGGTGCGGCAACACCTGCCCGGCCATCGCGTCCGTGAATCACGACGTCATGATGACCCGGCACTTCTCGATGCCGCGACCGATATTTCCGGCGGCCAGGTACCGCCTCCCCCGTTTTCCGTGTCCTGCCCGGCCGGCGGGCCTGTTCCGCGTGGCCGGGGTGGTGTCTCAGCGTGCGCCGAACAGTTCCAGCAGCTCCGCCTTGCCGAACATCCGGGCGGTGTCGACGGCCGACGGGGTGCCCGCGGCCGGATCGGCGCCGCCCTTCAGCAAAACCTTGATCACTTCCTGCTCACCCTTGAAGACCGCCCCGGCGAGGGGCGTCTGCCCCCGGTCGTTGACGCGGTCCGCCTCGGCGCCGCGGGCCAGCAGCTCCCGCACCGTGGTGGCGTGGCCGTGGTAGGCGGCGAGCATCACGAGGGAGTCGCCGCGGTCGTTGGTGAGGTTGACCGGAACGCCCGCGTCGACGTACGCCACGAGTGCCTCGGTCTGCCCCTGCCGGGCCAGATCGAAGATCTTGGTCGCGAGCTCCACGACCTCGGGGTCGGGGGCTTCGGTCATCGGCCGGACCACCTCTCACTACGTACGCGTACGAACCACAGCTGACCGCACCGCTGGGCCCTCCGGGTGAATCGCCAGCGTACTGGGTGCACGGGGACATGACGGGCCATGCCCGAGGCAAAGATCACCGATGCACCCGCCGGGCGCAAGCTCCGGGCGCCCCAGAGGCGGCGCAGCTCCGCCGTACGGACGATATCAACCGGATTTCACCCAGTTGCACCTTTTATCGTATAGATACATCCTGTGAACAGGGAAGTACTCATGGTGACTGTCCCCCTCGACACCAGGAGACCTCATGATTCTGTCCATCTCAGGCGTCGTCCTGCTCGGCATCCTCGTCTTCATCTTCTTCCGCAGAGACGGACTCAAGGCGTCCCATGCCTGCATCGCGGCCCTGTTCGGCTTCTACCTCGCGAGCACGGCCATCGCGCCGAGCATCAAGGCGGGCGGCGAGAGCCTGGCGGGTCTCCTGGGCGGCATCAAGTTCTGACACCCCGGCCGTCCGGCCCCACCGTCCCGTCCGCACGCACCTCCAGGAGACAGCAGTGGCACGGCGCCCACTTCCCCGCATTCTGAGCAACGGCGGCGCGCAGCTGGCCCGGAGCCGGGAGCTGGCCCGGACGGCGGCCGACAGCGCCACCGATGTCCTCCATCCGCTGATCACCATCGCCCGGGGTCTGCGCCGGCTGGCGGCGGCCGGACGGCGCAAGTGGGCGGAGACGCCCAAGGACAAGCGCGGCCATCTGCTCTTCCTGGTGGCCTCGGTGATCCTCGCCGTGGCGCTCGCGCCGTACGGTCCGCTGCTCGCCGCCATCGCCCTGATGGCGGCGGCAGCCTGGCAAGGGCGCGACCGCAGGCCCCCGGCCCCCGAGGGGCCCGACGAGACTCAGACGCAACGCCTGCAGTCCCTGTACGAGGCACTGGTCCCCTGCTTCTCCGTGGCCGAGGACCCCGCACCCCTGTACGCCCACGGCGGGGAGTGGGAGAAGGTCTTCCCGGAGTACGAGTTCGACGGCGCCGGCCGGATCGCGCATCTGGAGGTGCGGTACCCGGCGTACTTCCCGGACAGCGAGACTCAGGCACGCGCGCGTGTCGAGCATCTGCTGACGGCCAAGGCGGGCCGCGATCGCGAGTACCACTTCATGTGGGACGAGGAGGGCAGCCAGCTCACGGTCACGGTCCTCGCGCCACTGCCCGGCGACATCGCCGCCCAGCGCTTCGTGACGGCACCCGGGGAGACGGTCCTCGGTTTCACCGACGCGAGCGAGGTTCAGCGCACGCTGCCGCTGGTCCGCGGCGAGGAGCAGCGCGACGTGCCGCCCGTGGTGTGGCGCACGGGCATCCGGTCCACCGAGCCCCACCTGCTGGTCACCGGCCAGCCGGGCAGCGGCACCTCGACCCTGCTGCGCTCGGTGGCACTCCAGGCCCTGCGGTACGGCGATGTCCTCGTCGTCGACGGCGGCGGCACCGGCGAATACGCGTGCCTGATCGGGCGGGACGGTGTCCTCGCCGTCGAGTGCGCGCTGGCCGGGGCGCTGGCGAGCCTGGAGTGGGCCGCGACCGAGACGGAGCGGCGGCTGATCACCGTCAACCGCGCGCGTCAGGCGGGTCACCCGGCGCCGGAAGACACCAAGCGGCCGCTGTGGATCCTGCTGGACCGTCCGGCGGCGCTCGCCCACGTCGCCGCCGCGGACGGCCACAAGGACCCGCAGTCACTGCTCCAGGTACCGCTCCGGCACGGCCGCGCCGCGAACGTGACGGTGGTGGTCGCCGAACAGCTCGACAGCCTGGACACCCTGAGCGACCCGGTACGGCAGCACACCCGCGCGCGGGTGGTCCTCGGCCCCGCCACCCGGGAACAGCTCACGACCATCCTGGGCGCGCCCCCGCACACCACCCCGGTCGCGCATGTCCCTGCCGGCCGCGGCTACGCCCGCCTGGGTACGGGCCCGGTCCTGCGCCTCCAGGTCCCGGCGACCCCCGACCCGTACGACGACGCCACCAGCGACGCCCATCGCCAGGCGGTACTGGACCTGCTCCCGCCCCGCACGACTCCGGCGGACGCGGCCCCGGAACGGGTCCCGACGGCACCGGAACCCGAGCCTGTCCCGATGCGGGCAGCGGTGGCGGAGAGCTCCTGACCCCAGCCGGACCAGGCCGCCGCGGCCCGCCACTCCCAGGCGTCCGCGGCGGCCTGGGCATCAAAGACCTGTCCCGCTCCTACGCCACGAACATCCGCGGCGCCTCCGCCCCCACCGTCCCGCCGCTCCTCACCAGGCGAGCCGCCGCGGCCAGGCGTACCGCCGCCTCCTCGGCCACCGCGCCTCCGACGGTGAACGGCAGCCGCACATACCCCTCGAAGGCGCCGTCGACACCGAAGCGGGGGCCGGACGGCACCCGTACCCCGACCCGCTCCCCCGCCTCCGCGAGGCGCGAGCCCGACAGCCCTCCGGTGCGCACCCACAGCGTGAGCCCGCCCTGCGGGACCTCGAACTCCCAGTCGGGCAGCTCCCGGCGTACCGCCGCGACCAGGGCGTCGCGGTTGTCCCGCGCCTGCTCGCGCCGCAGCTCCACGGCCTGCTCCCAGCCGCCGGTGCCGAACAGCCAGTGCACGGCGAGCTGCTCCAGCACCGGCGTGCCCAGATCGGCGTACGCGCGCGCCGCGACCAGGCTGCGGATGACGTCGGGGGCGGCCCGCACCCAGCCGATGCGCATCCCGGCCCAGAAGGCCTTGCTGGCGGAGCCGACGGTGATGACGGTCGACCCGGCCGGGTCGAAGGCGCACACCGCGCGTGGCATCTCCACGTCGGGGTCCACCCACAGCTCGTTCATCGTCTCGTCGGCGACGATCACGGTCCCCGCCGAGCGGGCCGCCTCGACGAGTTGCCGGCGCTGGTCCTCGTCGGCCAGCGCGCCGGTCGGATTGTGGAAGTCGGCGACGACGTAGGCGATGCGCGGCGCGGCGTCCCGCAGCACCTGCCGCCAGCGGTCCACGTCCCACCCGGTGAGCCCCTCGGCCATCGCCACGGGCACCAGCCGGGCGCCCGCCTCCCGCATCAACTGCAGGATGTTGGCGTACGACGGCGACTCGACGGCGATGCGCTCACCACGGCCGGCGAAGAGATGGCAGATGGCGTCGATGGCACCCATCGCGCCGGTGGTCACCATGATCTGTTCTGGCATGGTGGGGATCCCGCGCGCGGTGTAGCGCTCGGCCAGCATCGAGCGCAGCGCGGGCAGCCCGGCCGGATAGTCCCCGTGCGTGTGCGCGTACGGCTGGAGCTCCCCCAGGGCGCCCTGGACGGCACGGGTGAGCCAGGGTTCGGGCGCGGGCAGTGCCGCGCAGCCGAGGTCGATCATCGAGCCGAGCGCCTCGGGCGGCAGCGGCTCGAGACCGCGCGCGGGGAGCGGGTTCCCGGCCGGTACGGCGGTCCAACTGCCCGCGCCGCGCCGGGACTCCAGGAACCCCTCGGCGCGCAGTGCCTCGTAGGCGGCGGCGACCGTCGTACGACTGACGGACAGGGCGAGCGCGAGCTCCCGTTCGGCGGGCAGCCGCGCGGCGACCGGTACCCGCCCCTCCAGCACCAGCAGCCGTACTCCGTCGGCGAGCGCGCGATAGGCGGGCGGCCGGCGTGAGCCCGGGCCCGCAGGACGGTCCTGCTGCGACTGGAGCTGGCGGGCCAGCTGTGCCGCACCCACCGCTGAGGTCCACTGCCCCATGACGATCAGTCCACCTTCCCCGAATTGGCCCCTGGTTGTGTCCCTCCCCATGCCACAGGGTGCCACGCGTCGGGCCACTGGAACCAACAGGGGTCCGCCCCCACGGTCCCGTGCCGACGTACCGCCCCGTGCGCCGACGTGTTCGCCGCCCCCTCGGCATCCGGCGGCAGTACCGGCTTTGCCACCGGTCAACCCCGGCGCGCCATACTGCGTCCGTGAGCACGCGCATACGCCATCCCTATCTCGATCACCCCGGCCCGATCGCCTTCGCCCACCGGGGCGGTGCCGCGGACGGCCTGGAGAACACAACGCTGCAGTTCCGGCGCGCGGTGGAGATGGGCTACCGGTACATCGAGACCGACGTCCACGTCACGCGGGACGGGCGGGTCGTCGCCTTCCACGACGCGACGCTGGACCGGGTGACCGACGGGGCGGGCCGGATCGCCGACCTGCCCTGGGACGAAGTACGGCAGGCGCGGGTGGCGGGCAGCGAGCCGGTGCCGCTCTTCGAGGACCTGCTGGAGACCTTCCCCGAGGTCCGCTGGAACGTCGACCTCAAGGCCGAGTCGGCCCTCCATCCCTTCCTGGACCTGGTCGGCCGCACCGACGCCTGGGACCGGATCTGTGTCGGCTCGTTCTCCGAGGCCCGCGTGGTGCGCGCCCAGCGCCTGGCAGGGCCGCGCCTGGCGACCTCGTACGGCACGCGCGGGGTGCTCAACCTGCGGCTGCGCTCCTGGGGCGTCCCGGCCGCGCTGCGCCGTTCCGCGGTCGCCGCCCAGGTGCCCGAGACGCAGTCCGGCATCCAGGTGGTGGACCAGCGGTTCGTCCGCGCCGCCCATGCGCACGGGTTGCAGGTGCATGTCTGGACGATCAACGAGGCGGAGCGGATGCACCGGCTCCTGGACCTCGGTGTCGATGGCATCATGACCGATCACATCGACACGTTGCGCAAGGTCATGGAGGACCGGGGCGGCTGGGCCTGACGCCCCGGACCGCGTCCCGCGCACGGCACTTCACGGGGAAGCGAGGGCACGGGTGAGCACCGACACCGTGCGGACACCGGCGGCGGACGACGCGGCCGGACGGCGGCGCGAGCAGCACGGCTGGTACTTCTACGACTGGGCGTGCTCCGTCTACTCGACGAGCGTGCTCACCGTGTTCCTGGGCCCCTATCTGACGTCGGTGGCCGAGTCGGCCGCGGACGCGGAGGGCTTCGTCCATCCGCTGGGCATCCCGGTGCGCGCCGGTTCCTTCTTCGCCTACTCGGTGTCCCTGTCGGTGATCGTGGCCGTGCTGGTGATGCCCCTGGTGGGCGCCGCCGCCGACCGCACCGGCCGCAAGAAGCCCCTCCTGGGCGCGGCCGCCTACCTCGGGGCCGCGGCCACGGCGGGCATGTTCCTGCTGGACGGCGACCGGTACCTGCTCGGCGGCGCGCTGCTGATCATCGCGAACGCCGCTCAGTCGGTGGCGATGATGCTCTACAACTCCTATCTGCCGCAGATCGCCCCGCCGGAGGAGCGTGACGCGGTCTCCTCGCGCGGGTGGGCCTTCGGCTACGCGGCGGGCGCGCTGGTCCTGGTCGTCAACCTGGTCCTCTACCTCGCCCACGACAGTTTCGGGCTCTCGGAGAGCATGGCCGTGCGCATCTGCCTGGCCTCTGCAGGTCTGTGGTGGGGAGCGTTCGCACTGATCCCGCTACGGCGGCTGCGCGACCGCCGCTCCCCCTCGCGCGAGTCGGCGGTCACCGGCTGGCGGCAACTCGTGGCGACGGTCCGCGACATGCGCCGCCACCCGCTCACGCTGTCCTTTCTGCTGGCGTATCTCGTCTACAACGACGGCATCCAGACGGTGATCACCCAGGCGTCGGTCTACGGCTCGAAGGAACTGGGCCTCGGTCAGTCGACGCTCATCGGCGCGGTCCTGCTCGTCCAGGTACTCGCGGTGTTCGGCGCCCTGGGACTGGGCCGCCTCGCCCGGCGGTACGGGTCCAAGCGCACCGTCCTCGGCTCGCTGATCGCCTGGACGGTCATCCTGGCCGCAGGGTACTTCCTGCCCGCCGGGGCACCTGTGTGGTTCTTCGTCCTGGCAGCGGGGATCGGGCTCGTCCTCGGCGGCAGTCAGGCTTTGTCGCGCTCGCTCTTCTCCCATCTGGTCCCGCCGGGCAAGGAGGCCGAGTACTTCTCGGCCTACGAGCTGAGCGACCGCGGGATGAGCTGGCTGGGCCCGCTGCTGTTCGGTCTCACCTATCAGCTGACCGGGAGCTACCGGGACGCGATCATCTCGCTGGTGGCGTTCTTCGTGCTGGGCTTCGTGCTGCTGGCGAGAGTGCCGGTGCGGCGTGCCGTCGCGGATGCGGGGAACCCGGTCCCCGAACGGATTTAGCACTGACAGCGAAAGGGCTGTAGTGTACGCGTTTGGCCTGCCAGGCGTACCGTTACTGCGCGTCAAAGATGCCGAAACGCTGGGTGACATCTGCTGTCAGATGTGACAAACCGGGCGCTGGTGGGTACAACATGGGCGGCTACGACGGCGACGCATGACCCGGAACGGGCTTCCGAACGGGAATCTTTACCGCCGACCGGACGTTGACCGGATGACGACGACAGCGACACCTGTCCTGTGGGCGACAAGCCCGGGAGGCACGATTCATGAGTGAGCGAGCTCTTCGCGGCACGCGCCTCGTGGTGACCAGCTACGAGACGGACCGCGGCATCGACCTGGCCCCGCGCCAGGCCGTGGAGTACGCATGCGAGAAGGGGCACCGGTTCGAGATGCCCTTCTCGGTCGAGGCGGAGATCCCGCCGGAGTGGGAGTGCAAGGTCTGTGGGGCCCAGGCACTCCTCGTGGATGGCGACGGCCCGGAGGAGAAGAAGGCCAAGCCGGCGCGTACGCATTGGGACATGCTGATGGAGCGGCGCACACGTGAGGAGCTGGAAGAGGTCCTCGAAGAGCGTCTCGCCGTTCTGCGCTCCGGCGCCATGAACATCGCGGTGCACCCCCGAGACAGCCGCAAGTCCGCGTAGTTCCCACGCGGCTTCGGCGGGGTTTCACACAGCACCCCAATTGACCGCGGGCGCCGTACGTGAGTGTGCGTACGGCGCCCGCGGTCGTTTTCTGCTGCTCGCGTGCGCCTACGGCCGTCTGTCGCGGGTGCCCGCAGTCTTTGGTGTGCCTGCGGTCCCAGCGGGGCTCCGCCAAGTCGGGTGGTCGGCGGGACACGGGCGGCTCTGCCTGGCCTCAGCCGGGCCCGCCCTGATCGCCCGCCAAGGGCCGACCGGATCCGCCGGTCGGCCGGACCGACCGGTCGTGCCGGTCCCGGCGGTCGGCCGCACGCACCGGTCGTCCCCGTCCCGGCGGTCTGCCGCACTCACCGGTCGTGCTGGCCCCGGCGGTCGGCTGGACGCACCGATCGCACCCGTCCCGGCGGTCTGCCGCACGCACCGATCGCACCCGTCCCGGCGGTCGCCCACACGCAGCGGTCGTGCCTGTCCCGGCGGTCACCCGCACGCACCGGTCGTCCCCGTCCCGGCGGTCGGCCGGGGCCAACGGTCGTGCCGGTCTCGTCGGTAGGACCGACGTCGGGCAGTCCCCGGCTCCAGGGCGCTCGGCCGGCCGAACGCGCCCGGCCGGCCTCAGCGGTTCAGCGGCGGGCGCGGCTCCTGGGGAGCGTCGCCCGGCTCGTCCCTGATGACCTCACCCTGCACGACCTTGCCGTCCGGGCGGTGAATCCGGGCCTGCTGAAAGGCGTCGCCCAAGCTACCGGGGTCGGCGCCCCGGAGCTTGCGGTCCACCGTGCGCTCCGCGTAGCGGCCGACGGCCTTCTGGACCGGTGGAAGCAGCAGGAGCAGACCGGCCGCGTCCGAGACCAGGCCGGGCAGCATCAGGAGCAGGGCGCCGAGCATCATCAGGCCGCTGCCACCGCCGCTGGACGGCGGTACGCCACGCTGCAGCGCCTCGTTCAGGTTCTGGAAGGCACGCCGCCCCGCCCGCTTGATGACCACCGCGCCGAGCATGAATCCGGCGACCAGCAGCAGGAACACCGTGAACCCGCCCGCCGCGCCCGCGATCACGGTCAGCAGCCAGATCTCCAGCACCAGCCACGCGGCGACGCCCAGCGGCAGGAGCGTACGCAGCCGCGAGCGCCGGGGCCGTGCGGAGTAAGGAGGGTTCGATGCGCCAGTCGTCATGCCCCCCAGTGTGCCTGGCACCCGCTCAGCACGGGATAAACGCCTGCCGGCGAGCGCCCTACGACGGCGATGACCCCGGCCCGCCCTTGCCCATCAGCTTGGTGACCCGCTCGCCCACGCCCCACGTCGTGACCCGCCACAGGGCCTCGACCAGGATGTCGCGGCTCATCTTGGAGTCCCCGAGTTCGCGTTCGACGAAAGTGATCGGGACCTCGACGACGTGGTAGCCGGCCTTGATGGCGCGGCGGGCGAGGTCGACCTGGAAGCAGTAGCCCTGGGAGGCAACCTCTTCGAGACCGAGGCCCTCCAGCGTCTCCCGGCGGAAGGCGCGGTAGCCGCCGGTCACGTCCCGGATCGGGACGTCCAGCAGCACGCGCGAGTACAGACTGCCGCCGCGGGAGATGAACTCGCGCGACTTGGGCCAGTTCACGACCCGGCCGCCGGGCACCCAGCGGGAGCCGAGCACCAGGTCGGCCCCCTTCAGCGCGGTGAGCAGCCGGGGGAGCTCCTCGGGCTGGTGGGAGCCGTCGGCGTCCATCTCGATCAGGACGCCGAAGTCGTGCTCCATGCCCCAGCGGAAGCCCGCGAGGTAGGCGGCGCCGAGCCCCTCCTTGCCCTTGCGATGCAGCACGTGGACCTGCTCGTCACCGGCGGCCAGCTCGTCGGCGATCTTGCCGGTGCCGTCGGGGCTGTTGTCGTCGGCCACGAGCACGTGGGCCTCGGGAACCGCCTCCCGCACCCGGCTGACGACGGTCTTGATGTTCTCCGCCTCGTTGTAGGTCGGAATGATCACCAAGGCCGCGCCGAGCGGGCCGAAGCGCCTCCCCTGGGCCTCTGCCGCGCGGTTCCCCTCGCCGTCGTTCACTGCTGCCCCTTCAAGTCAGTCCGCAGAGCTCCACCATAGTGGCCGCCGCCTGCACCGACGCGAGAGGACGTTCCCAAGGTGGTGTCGAATCCGAGCGAGTGGGGTAAGGATGGCCGTTTGGCCCTCTATGCGGGCCGATACCAGCGGATGGGAGCCCGGCGCCCTTCGGGCCGACCTGGGACCCGCTGGCTGCGGATCGACCTGAAGCCGTTGTCTACTGAGCGCCCGGGCCCCATCCGGGTCACACCGTGCCGACCTGGCCGGAACGTTCCCCCGCCGTGGCGCGGTCGCTGTGCCTGGCTCCCAGTGACGGTGCCCCGGTGCGGTACACCGTCCCTGACCCAGCGGCGCCGCGACGAGTGCGCGAACGATGCCCGGTCGGGCGTCCCGTGGTGGACTCGGCCGAACCTACCCGCCCCGGGCCGCCGCCTGTCAATAGCCGTACGACCTGCGGGTCTTCTCACTGACCACAGGTCGGCCCGGTGGATACGCAGGTCGTTGGACACCGGTCGTGGCGCCGATCCCTGTCGCGCCACCCCGGGAGATCACTCGCTCGGCCGCACGAACACGGTCCGGCCGCCCACCACGGTGCGCAGGCAGACGGGCAGGTCGGAGCCGGGGGTCAGGTCGGGCAGCCCGGGGGTGCCGGAGCGCGGGTCGGTCGACCAGCGTGCGACCCGGTCGTCGGGCGTCTGCACGACGAGCTCGCCGGTGCGCCAAACGGCGTAGTCCGCGGGAGCGCCCGGCACCAGGACGCCCGCGTCGTCGCGTCCGACGGCCCGCCAGCCGCCCCGGGTGTGCGCCGTGAAGGCCGCGCGCACCGAGACCCGGTGCGCGGGCGTGCGGTGGAAGGCGGCGGCACGGACGGTGCCCCACGGGTCGAGGGGCGTGACCGGGCTGTCGGAGCCGAACGCGAGCGGCACGCCGGCGCGCAGCAGCGCCGCGAAGGGGTTGAGCAGGCCGGCGCGTTCCCCGCCGAGGCGCTGGGCGTACATGCCGTCCGTGCCGCCCCACAGCGCGTCGAAGGCGGGCTGGACGGAGGCGGTGAGGCCGAGTTCGGCGAAGGCTGCGATGGTGTCGGGGGTGAGCATCTCGGCGTGTTCGACGCGGTGCCGGGCGGCGCGGACACGGGCGAGGCCGAGCTTCTCGGCGGCGGCGCGTACGCCCTCGACGACGGTGGTGACGGCGGCGTCGCCGATGGCGTGGAAGCCCGCCTGGAGGCCCCCTTCGGTGCAGGCGACCACGTGCGAGGCGACGGCGTCGGCGTCCAAGTAGGCGGCGCCGAGGTGGTCCGCGTCGGCGTAGGGCTCGTGCAGACAGGCGGTGTGCGAGCCGAGGGAGCCGTCCACGAACAGGTCCCCGGCCGCGCCGACCGCGCCCAGCTCGCGCGCCTTGTCGACGTCGCGCTCGGCCCAGTAGCCGACGACACGCGGGCCCGCCTCCTCGGCGGCGAGTCGCAGCAGGGCGGTGAAGTCGTCCTCGGAGGAGATGTCCGGCCCGGCGCACTCGTGGACCGAGCCGATACCCAGGGATGCCGCGTGCGCGAGGGCGGCGCGCTGGGCCTCGGTGCGCTGGGCGGGCGTCACGGCCGCGAACGCGGCGGCGCGCACGGAGTGGTGGGCGTCGCGGGTGAGGGGGGCGTCGTCCTGGCGCTCCAGACCGGGCACGAGGTCGAGCAGGGCCGTGCTGACGACCGCCGAGTGGACGTCGATGCGGCTCAGGTAGAGGGGGCGGTTGCCGGTGGCCGCGTCGAGTTCGGCCCGCGTCGGAGGGCGGCCGCCGGGCCAGCGTGCGGCGTCCCAGCCGTGGCCGAGCAGGACGCGGTCGTGGGGGCGTGCGCCGGCGAAGTCCCGTACGCGGGCCAGCGCCTCGTCGACGGAGCCGGCGCCGGACAGGTCGAGACCGGTCAGGGCCAGGCCGGTGGAGGTGGTGTGCACGTGGGCGTCGGTGAACGCCGGGGTGACCAGGGCCCCGTCCAGGTCGACCACCTCGTCCACGCCGTCCGCGAAGGCGTCGGCGGCGCCCTCGGAGCCGACCCAGGCGACCTGGCCGCGCTCGACGACCATCGCGGTCGCGAACGGATCGGCGGGACTGTGGACCTCTCCGCGACGGAGCAGAACGGTCTTGGCCGGGGCGGTGCTTTCACTCATGACAGACAGTCTCGCGCCTCATGCGAGCCCCGCTGCACGCAGGTGCCCCGGATCCGACGACAGGGGTGGCCGCAGGGACCCGCGACCAGGGCGCCCCGCAGTCGGCGGGACCCTGGGACGGCTTCAGCCCCGGTGCCGCGTCAGGTGCCTCAGACCCGCGGTGGCCGTGCCTCGTACGGCGTGGAGAGCACCACCGTCGTCCGCGTCGAGACCCCCGCGAGCGACCGCACCCGTGCCAGCAGTTCCTCCAGCTCGTGCGGGGTGGCGACCCGCACCTTGAGGATGTAGTTCTCGTCGCCGGCGACACTGTGGCAGGCCTCGATCTCGGGGACGCCGGCGAGCCGGTCCGCGATGTCGTCGGGGGCGCTGGGGTCGAACGGTTTCACCGAGATGAAGGCGGTCATCGGCAGCCCGACCGCCTCGGGGTCGACGACAGCGGCATACCCGCGGATCACGCCGCGCTGCTCGAGCCGGCGCACCCGCTGGTGCACGGCCGACGTGGACAGCCCCGTGGCCTTGCCCAGGTCGGTGTAACTCATCCGCCCGTCCTTGACGAGCAGCTGCACGATCTGTCGGTCCAGCTCCTCCATGGCGCAAGAACCTACAGTGCGCCTGACCTCATGGGATACCTCAGCGGTGCAGGTCATGCCCGGTTCGTGATGTCCCGGAGAGCGGCCTGTGAGCCACTCGGGGACAAAAGCACCACGAGCCACTCGGGGACAAAAGCACCACGCGTGGCACCTGCGAGCGGCATGTGACGAACGCCACAGGCTTCGAACAGTCTCCGTAATGAAGTCGTGATTACCCCGGAGAGGGGCTGGGAAGTGCTTGCTGTGGTCGAGGCCGCAGCGCCTTCACGGCCCAGCCCGAGGGGGAGAATCCCATGCAGAGTCTTAAGCGCCCTGGTCGTACCGCACCCAAGCGGCAGCAGTCGGTCGTCGAGCCCGAGCCGGAGGGTGTCGAATCCGACGCCTTCGGTGGCGAGGAAGCCGACGAATTCGACGCGTACGACACCTTCGAGATGTACCGGGTGATCTGCCCGGACTGCGCACAGCCCATCGCCCTGCTCGCGGACGAGGACTTCCTCCCGGAGCACGCGCTGTGCGCCTCACCGTGGAACCCGTTCGGACTCACGGTCTGTGCCGGTACGGGCCGCCGGGCCACCGACGCGCGCCCCGCGGACGAGTCCATCGAGCCTCAGGAGCAGCACACCGCCCTCCTGTTGACGCTCCCTCAAGGACTGGACTGGCGGACGCAGCCCTTCTCGCACGTCGGCGGCCCGGGCTCGCGCCCGATGCGGGTGCCCGACATGCGGCGTCACGCCGCCTGAGCCACCGCGCTCGGCCTCAAGCCCAGTAACTGCCCTGCACCATGGCGCGCAGGCTGCCGTGGTGCAGGATCAGTGTGTCCGGGTCCGCCGGG
Source organism: Streptomyces sp. NPDC059861 (assembly GCF_042731435.1). NCBI lineage: Bacteria > Bacillati > Actinomycetota > Actinomycetes > Kitasatosporales > Streptomycetaceae > Streptomyces > Streptomyces sp. NPDC059861. The sequence continues at coordinate 58,941 of NZ_JBHWJQ010000024.1, forward strand.
GCGGCGACTTCACCGAAGTGCGCCTGCCGGTAGGCGACGCGCAGCATCACGATCGCGTGCCGCAGGGCGGCGTACAGGGTTGGTCGTGCAACCGGGCCAGCAGACCGAGCGTGGCGGCCTCCAGCCGCTCGCGTTCGGCGTCGCTCGCGGAGTGCAGCCAGTTGCCCTCGTAGGGGGTACGGCATGACGTCCGGCGGCACGCGCCCCGCGACGCGCTCCATCACGAAGAAGGGCGCCGAGCGGGGCGGGATCCTCCTCGAGCCACAGCACGCGCGGCACCGGCACGTCCGTGTGCTCGGCCACCACGCGCAGGGTGGCGTACGCGTCGATCACCCCGGTGTCGGGGTAGACGCCGAGTCCGGCGATCAGCAGGGCGCGGCCCTCGTGGTCGAGGACGTGGAAGATGCCGCGGTCATAGGCGTTCCGGTCCCCGGTCGCGACGTGCTTCATCGACAGGGGCACCTGGTGCACCGGGTAGTCGTCGAGCGGCACCGGACGGTCGTCGACCACGGCAAACCTCCCTGGCCACAGTGCAGTTGACGGTACGTCAGGGATACGTCGACGGCCAGACACGGAACAGGACGGCTCAGGGGCGGGATGAGGGACGACCCGGCCGGCCAGGACGACCGGAACGGGCGACGAACCCACGCTCGATTCCCGGGCCGGGTGACCTGCCCGCATACCGTCGCGTTGCCCAGATATGACCCCGACTTCCACCTCGTCCACGACCGGGCGTCAGTACCGCGTATTCGCTCCCCGGTACGCAGAATCGCTTCCGCGCGCCCCGCGCCCCCTGCAGACCCCGCTCCCCGCGCCACCGCCGCAGCTTCAGCCGCTCCCCGACCCGCCCATCTACCGCGACCTGATGCGCACCTGGGCGCACCGTGGCCGCACGCTGCCGGGGCACCACGACCCGGAATGGATCCGGCTGGCGGCGCCCCTGGTCAGACCGGGTCAGTTCAGCGCGTCTCCGGACCCGCTAGGTGACGGGCGATGACCATCCGCTGGATCTGGTTGGTGCCCTCGACGATCTGGAGGACCTTGGCCTCCCGCATATAGCGCTCGGCCGGGAAGTCGGCGGTGTAGCCATAGCCGCCGAGGATCTGGACGGCGTCCGTGGTGACCTTCATGGCGGTGTCGGTGCAGTGCAGTTTGGCCATCGCCGCCTGCCGGGCGAAGGGCCGCCCGGCGTCGCGCAGCCGCGCCGCCGCGAGGTACAGGGCGCGGCCCGCCTCGATCTGCGTCGCCATGTCGGCGAGCATGAAGCGCAGCCCCTGGAAGTCGGCGATCGGCCGCCCGAACTGCCTGCGTTCGGTGGCGTACGCGACGGCCTCGTCGAGCGCCGCCTGCGCCACGCCGATCGCGCAGGCCGCGATGCCGAGCCGCCCGGAGTCGAGCGAGGACAGGGCGATGGCGAAGCCCTGCCCCTCCTCGCCGAGCCGTCGGGCGTCGGGGACGCGCACGCCGTCGAGGTGGACCTGGGCGGTGGGCGAGCCCTTCATGCCCATCTTCTTCTCGGGCGCCGCCGCGCTCAGTCCCTCGGCGTCGCCGGGCACGAGGAAGGCGGTGATCCCGCGCGGGCCGTTCTCGCCGGTGCGGGCCATGACGGTGTAGAAGTCGGCGATGCCGCCGTGCGTGATCCAGGCCTTGGTGCCGGTGATCACCCAGTCGTCGCCGTCCCGGACGGCCTTGGTACGCAACGAGGCCGCGTCGGAGCCGGAGGCCGGCTCGGACAGGCAGTAGGCGCCGAGCAGCCCGCCGCCGAGCATCGCGGGCAGGTGCTCGACCTGCTGCTCCTTGGTGCCGTAGGCGGCGAGGGCGTAGGAGGCGAGGGTGTGCACGCTGACGCCGAGGCCGACCGTCAGCCGGGCCATGGCGAGCTCTTCGAGGACCTGGAGGTAGACCTCGTAGGGCTGGTCGCCGCCGCCGTACTCGGAGTCGTAGGGCAGGCCGAGCAGCCCCGACTGCGAGAGCAGGGTGAAGACGTCGCGCGGGAAGCGCCCCGCGTCCTCCTCCTCGGCCGCGTGCGGGGCGATCTCGCGCTGCGCGATGTCGCGGACGAGCGAGATCAGATCCCGGGCCTCGTCCGTGGGCAGTAGCCGGTCCACCGGCTGCGGGGCGCGGTCGGGCATGGCGACGCTCTCCTCCCTTTCGGGCGCTGCGGCGGGCGCACGCCATGGGTGGGGCGGCTCCGCCGGGTCTCACTGATGCGGCCGATGCTCCTACTTCCGGGTCACGAAAGCTGCTGACCAGCGGCTGCGCGCTGTGAGTATGCCCGATCGGAGGCACCACGTCACCGGGTTAACGACCGCTTACTCCAGGAATTCCCCACCGGGCGAGATTGGTCCGCACCATTGACCCAACTGGTCTAGTCCTCCTACTGTGACGGATCACCAGCGCCTCATCGCGTTCATGCCAATCGGCAGTCCCCTTCTCCCCCACGAGGAGACAACCCGATGCACATCCGTCTCAGTCCCCGCGTCCGCTTCCGGGCGCTCGTCGCCGCCGCCTGTTCCGCCGCCCTCGGCGCCGGGCTCCTGACCGGCGTCGGCACCGCCACCGCCGCCCCGACCGGGGAGAAGGCCACCGGCTCCAAGGTCGTCGGCTACTTCACCGAATGGGGCACCTACGACCGCAAGTACCTGGTCAAGAACATCGAGACCTCCGGCTCCGGCGCCAAGCTCACCCACATCAACTACGCCTTCGGCAACGTCACCGGCGGCAGGTGCGCGATGGGTGACGCCTACGCCGCCACCGACCGCGCCCACACCGCCGCCGAGTCCGTGGACGGCGTCGCGGACACCTGGGACCAGCCGCTGCGCGGCAACTTCAACCAGCTGCGCAAGCTGAAGAAGAAGCACCCCGACCTCAAGATCCTGTGGTCGTTCGGCGGCTGGACCTGGTCGGCCGGCTTCACCGAGGCCGCGCGCAACCCGGCCGCCTTCGCCCAGTCCTGCTACGACCTGGTCGAGAACTCCAAGTGGGCGGACGTCTTCGACGGCATCGACATCGACTGGGAGTACCCGAACGCCTGCGGCGCCACCTGCGACACCAGCGGCCGGGCGGCGTTCAAGAACTTGATGTCCGCCGTCCGGGCCAAGTTCGGCTCCGGCAACCTGGTCACCGCGGCTATCACCGCCGACGCCACCCCCGGCGGCAAGATCGACGCCGCCGACTACGCGGGGGCGGCGCAGTACGTCGACTGGTACAACCCGATGACGTACGACTTCTTCGGCGCCTGGGACGCGGCGGGACCGACCGCGCCGCACTCGCCGCTGACCTCGTACACCGGCATCCCGAAGCCGAACCTGCACAGCTCGGCTACCATCGCCAAGCTCAAGGGGCTCGGCATCCCGTCCTCCAAGCTGCTCCTCGGCATCGGCTTCTACGGCCGGGGCTGGACCGGCGTCACCCAGGCGGCACCCGGCGGCACGGCGACCGGTCCCGCGGCGGGGACGTACGAGCCGGGGATCGAGGACTACAAGGTGTTGAAGACCAAGTGCCCGGCGAACGGCACGGTGGCCGGCACCGCGTACGCCAAGTGCGGGAACAACTGGTGGAGTTACGACACCCCCGCGACCATCGCGACCAAGATGACGTACAAGAACCAGCAGGGTCTGGGCGGCACGTTCTTCTGGGAGCTGAGCGGGGACACCGCGAACGGTGAGCTGATCAAGGCGATCAAGTAGCCGACGCACGCGAGGACGGGCGGAGGTCCGGGTGGACCTCCGCCCCCCTTCCACCGTTCGGGCTTCTGTTCAGGCGTCCCGGCGGGCCGGCTCCGGGGCCGGGTACGACGGGTCGAGTTCCTCGATGGCCCGCATGGCGCCGCCCAGGGTCTTGACCAGCAGGTCACGCATGGTGTCGCGGGTGAGGTCGGCGCGGTCGATCCAGTCGAGGGTGGCGCCCTCGACGCCGCACACCCAGGTGAGCAGGCCCATCCGCGCGAGCGGGGCGATCTCCCCGTGCCCATACGCGCCTTCGGCGATGGTCGCCACCATGGCCTCGCGCACCCCGTCCCGGATCGCCTGCACCTCGGTGTCGAAGCCGACACCGCCGCTGACGATCGTGCGGTACGCGGCGTGGTTGCTCTCGGCGTAGCGCAGATAGCCGTCGATCGTGCGGTGCACCCGGTCCACGGGGGCGAGTTCGAGGCCGCCGGCGGCGAAGGTGACCAGGTCGGTGACCGAGTCCTGGACGATGGCCAGGTAGTAACCGCGCTTGGACTGGAAGTAGTAGTAGATCAGCCCCTTGGCGACATGGGCCTGCCGGGCGATGTCGTCCATCGAGAGCGCGTCGTACGACGTGTCGGCGAACAATCGTCGCCCGATGGCGATGAGTTCGGCGCGGCGTGCCGCCGAACGCTCCGTGCCGCGCGCCCGGGGCCGGGCGGCGTCGCGCTCTTGGCTGATATTCAATTTCGACCCTGGTTCCAACGGGCGGCGGGACAAGCGCAGTATGGCAGGTCGGGCCCGCAGGTCAGGTCACAGCAGTCCCACCTGCGTCAGGAGCATCGCGAGCACCACGACGAGGGTCCAGCCCACGATGTGCTCGACGATCTTCGGGCCGTCGTCCTTGGGACCGCCGGTGCGGACGCGGGCGGCAGTGGCTGACTGTGCGCTCATGATCTCTCGCTGGTCTCGTGCGTGCGGTGGACTCCCCCCACCGATCTGTCCACCTTGCCACCGCGGGCGGCATTTGTGATGGAGACGTTGGTCACAGCACAACGGCTCCCGGCACGAAGCCGGGAGCCGTCGGGGCCGGTGCGGCGGTCACCCGCCGCGGGTGTCAGCGCACCCCCACCGCCGCGAGTGCCAGCCGCTGGCGGGCGGTCGGACGGGCCGGGAAGTACAGGTAGCAGACGCCGCCCGTGCCGGAGACGACGTTGCCGGAGGCGTTGTAGCGCTTGGTGCGGAGCCAGATGTTCTCCCACTCGCGCCGGTCGTAGATCCGACGCACCGCCTGGTTGCTCGGCGACGCCGGGTCGTTCGCGATCACGTCGCCGTCGGCCGTGAAGCCGATCACGGTCATCAGATGACCGGAGGTGCCGTAGCCCGCGCCGGTCAGCTCCTTCTCCAGGAACGACTGGGACGTTATGGCCGGGATTCCGGCCGCGATCAGCGCCTCCAGGTCGGTGAGCGAGCCGAGCCGGGTGACCACGCCCTGCAGACCCGGGAAGGTCGAGGCGTAGGCGGCGTTGAACGGCCAGTTGCCGCAGCCCGCGTACTGGTAGTCGTAGGTGTACCGGGCCGCGTGGCAGACCTGCGGGTCGGCGAAGTCCGGATCGACCCAGGACAGCTGCTCCTTGCTGAGCCGACCGCCCCAGTACTCGACGATCATCTGCGAGGAGGTGGGGCTGCACCAGGCCTCGCCGCCGTTGTCGTACTCCGGGTACTGCCCCTTGTGAATCTCCTGTGAGTACCTCGGCACAGCCAGTTCCTTGGCCAGGCGCGGCTTGGAGGCCGGGACCGTGAATCGGTCCGGGATGTCGGAGCCCATCGCGCCGACCCGCCAGACCGTCGGCGTGAGCGTGGTGCCGGGCTTGCGATAGAGCGTCAGACGCAGCCGGTACGAGGTCAGGCGCAGACCCGACGCCGGGTCGTCGACGGAGAAGGTGTCCGTCCAGATGGTGCTTTTGCCGTCGGTCTGGTCGTCCACCGAAGTGCGCCTGATGTCCTCGTCACCGGCCGCCCAGCGCCCCATGACGTACCAGGGCGTGTCCGTGCCGTCGGAGTAGGTACCGCGCAGGTCGACCTGGATCCAGGTACCGGCCGGGGTGTGCGCGTTCCAGGAGGCGATCACCTCCGTGGCGGGGACGGCGAGCCGGTGGACCGGGCCGGTCCAGGTCGCGTACTCCCAGGTGGAGGTCGTGCCGGTGTGCGGATCGGGGTAGCTGGTGGTGCCGGCCCGCGAGGCGATCACCACCCCGGGGCGGGTGCCGTCGACGGCACGGGTGCCCTGGGTGGATCCGGCGCGCCAGTCGGCGTACGTCGTCCAGAAGCGGTTGTCGACCGGGCGGGCCGGCACCTTCGTGAGGCCGGCCGTCACCGGGTCGTCGGCATCGGCGGACGGGGTGGCCACCGCCGGGCCCGCGCTGCCCGCGACGGCGGCGGCGACCGCTGCGGCCAGGAGGGCTCTGCGGGAGGGCTCTTCGGCTCTGCTCATGGGCGGATGACTCCCAGGGTCCGAGTCGGGGCAGGTCCAGTGCACGGATGCGTGCGCCAACTATGGCCGCAGGAAGCCGCCACTGCCAGCACTTCGAGGCATGCCACGCCCGGCAATATTGGTCGGTACCACTGGCAGGAGCTGGGAGATGATGGGGACGTGTCGCACTCGTACCGCATTGACCCGGCCACCGCGCTGCCCGCAGTCGCCCGCCTGCTGAGCGAGCTCCCCCCGTCCTGCGGGCCCGTCCGCCTGATCGGCGTCGACGGGCACGCGGGCTCCGGAAAGACCACGTTCGCCGGGCAGTTGGCGGACGCGCTGGGCGGCGCGCCCGTGCTGCACCTCGACGACATCGCCAGCCACGACGAGCTGTTCGCCTGGACCGAGCGTCTGGTCGACCAGGTGATCGAGCCCTTCGGGCGGGGCGAGACCGCGCACTACACCCCCTATGACTGGAGAGCCCGCCGGTTCGGGCCGCCCCGTCCGCTGCCGCCCGCGCCGGTGGTTCTCCTCGACGGCGTCGGCGCCGGCCGGCGCGCCCTGCGTCCGTGTCTGGCGCACCTGCTGTGGCTGGAGTTTCCGCACGAGGACGCCTGGGCGCGAGGACAGTTGCGGGACGGGGAGGAACAGCGGGAGTTCTGGGACGGGTGGGTCACAGCGGAACGGCGGCATTTCGACGAGGACCCTTCCCGCCCCTTCGCCGACTTGCTGGTGCGCTCGTTGCCCACGGGGTATGAGGTGCTGCCAGGGCCTGGGTGATCACCTGGTCCGGACCAGAATGTGACGCACGGTGACGGGCCGTCCGCAATGTGCTGAACCCGTGAAGACCCTTGCGGCCGAACTTGGCCGACTGCCTCAACTCGGCTTGACCGGGGGGCCGTACAGGTCTTACGTTCTCAATGTGCGGCCAAAGGTGGTCGCCGGCAGACGCGAAGCCCCCGGTTGTTCCCCCGTGATCGGGGGCTTCGTTCTGCCCTCATTCACTTCCGGCAGGCGCTCCGCGGCACGATCCGCTCACCCTCGGTCACGACGCGACCGCGCCCCATCTGCTCCCACCTCGCCGAACGCCCCCTTGCCGCACCCTACGGCGGGCACCGACCCGACGGTACGATGCCCTCGGTGCGACCTGTGGATGCTGCTCCGCGCACCGTTGCAACTCCGGTCCGCAGCACAGCGGTTCGACATGAGTCGGCCGGCGGGCGACGGCCCGGCGGCGAACCAGCGGGGGCACGGTTTGTGGGGGGACGGGATGGACTTCGGCACGCAGGGCCTCGAGGCCCCGGCCGACCTGGCCTGGCTGCGCGGTGTGGACGCGTACACCATGGGCGCGTATCCGCAGGCGGAGGAGGAGTTCCGGGCCGCGGTGCGGCTGGACCCCGCCATGGCCGACGGCTGGCTCGGGTTACACGCGCTGCGGGTGGACACGACGACCGCGCTGCTGAGCATGTTCCGGCACCGCGACCGCTTCGGCGAACAGCGCACCCGGCACCGGCGCACGCTCAACTCCTGGTACTGGCTGGGCTGGTGGGTACAACCCGTGCTGGAGAGCCCGCGCGACCTGCTGCTCGCGCACGCCTCGCACTGGCTTGACGGCCGCCACGTCCCCGAGCTGGACCGCGCCCTCGCGGGCCTGCCGCCCATAGACACCGACCCCCAGGTGCGTTTCCTGCACGCCTGCCGTGCCTATCTGGTCAAGGACTGGGAGCAGTTGGTACGGCACACCGACCCGCTGCTCGACGATCCGCTGCTCGGTATCGAGGCCGGCCTCTTCGGCGGTATGGCCCGGGTCCGCCTGGAGATGTACGGGCAGGCCGAGCCGCTGCTGTCGGCGGCCCTGATGCGCTGCCGCAGTGAACAGCCGCAGCGCAAGGAACTGCGCTACTGGCTCGCCCGCGCCCACGAGGGCACCGGCCGCTCCGCCGCCGCTCTCCCCCTGTACCGGGCGGTGCACCGCGTCGACCCGGCCTTCATGGACACCTCCGCCCGGCTCGCGGCGATCGCCGAGGGCGACGGATACGACGACTCCGCCGACTTCGTCTCGATCACGCTCACCGGTGCCGGGGACGTGGTCGACGGTCCCGACATGCTCGATCCGCTGTTCGGCACCGAAGGCCGGGACCTGAGACTCCCCGACGCCGGGCCGCCCACCGGTCCCCCGCCGCCGGTCCCCGATCCGGCGGTGCGGGAGAGGACCGTGCTGTCCTCCCAGCCGCTGCCCGCCGGTCCCACCGACCCCGGGTTACTGGAGCAGGCGCTCGCCGAGCTGGAGCGCATGGTGGGCCTGGAGCCGGTGAAACGCCAGGTCAAGGCGTTGTCCGCACAGTTGAACATGGCCCGGCTGCGGGCCGGTCAGGGTCTGCCGGTGCAGCCGCCCAAGCGACACTTCGTCTTCTCCGGCCCCTCCGGCACCGGCAAGACCACGGTCGCCCGCATCCTGGGCCGGGTCTTCTACGCCCTCGGGCTGCTCGGCGGCGACCACCTCGTGGAGGCGCAGCGGGCGGACCTGGTGGGCGAGTATCTCGGGCAGACCGCGGTGAAGGCCAACGAGCTGATCGACTCGGCGCTCGGCGGCGTGCTCTTCGTCGACGAGGCGTACTCGCTGTCCAACTCGGGCTACGGCAAGGGCGACGCCTACGGCGACGAGGCGCTCCAGGTGCTGCTGAAGCGGGCCGAGGACAACCGGGACCACCTGGTGGTGATCCTGGCCGGCTACCCGGAGGGCATGGACCGCCTCCTCGCCGCGAACCCCGGACTGTCCTCCCGCTTCACGACCCGCGTGGACTTCCCCTCGTACCGACCCCTCGAACTCACCGCGATCGGCGAGGTGCTGGCCGCGGAGAACGGGGACGCGTGGGACGAGGAGTCGCTGGACGAGCTGCGGTCGATCGCGGGGCATGTGGTCGACCAGGGGTGGATCGACGAGCTGGGCAACGGGCGGTTCCTGCGCACCCTGTACGAGAAGAGCTGCGCTTACCGGGACCTGCGGTTGTCCACCTGTCCGGGGGTGCTGTCGCGCGAGGACCTGGCGACGCTGCGGCTGCCGGATCTGATGCAGGCGTACGGAGAGGTGCTGTCCGGCCGGGGGCCGCAGGACCCGTCACCCATGTGACGGATCCCACGGCCTCGACGCGTGCCGGCCGGCGGCTCAGCCGGCCAGTACCTCCTCGCCGGAACGGGGCTCGGACATCACGGGCGCGGGCGGCAGCTCCCGGTGCGCCGGATCCGTCACCTCCCCGACCAGCAGCTCCAGCACGTCCTCCAGGGCGACCAGCCCCAGCACCCGCCCGGAACCGTCCGCCACCTGCGCCAGATGGGTGGCGGCCCGGCGCATGACGGTGAGCGCGTCGTCCAGGGGCAGCTCGGACCGGAGCGTCGTCATGGGCCGCCACAGATGCTGCGGAACGGCCCGCTCCGACTCCTCCAGGTCGAGGACGTCCTTCACATGCAGGTACCCCATGAAGGCCCCGTTCCCGGCGGCCACCGGGAAGCGGGAGTACCCGGTGCGGGCTGTCAGCTCGATGATCCGGCCGGGCGTCACCGCAGGGCTGACCGTGACCAGCGACTCGCGCCGCAGGAGCACGTCGGTGACCGGGCGCGAGCCCAGTTCCAGCGCGTCCTCCAGACGTTCGGCCTCCTCGGGGTCGAGCAGGCCGGCCTGACCGGCGTCCTCCACGAGCCGGTTGAGCTGCTCGCTGGTGAACACCGCCTCGACCTCGTCCTTGGGCTCGACCCGGAAGAGCCGCAGCACGCCCTGGGCGCAGGCGCCGAGGGCCACCGTGATCGGCCGGCAGACGCGGGCGAAGGCGACCAGGCCGGGGCTCAGCCACAGCGCCGCCCTCTCCGGCGCCGCCATCGCCAGGTTCTTCGGCAGCATCTCGCCGATCACGAGGTGGAAGAAGACGACAGTGGCGAGGGCGATGACGTACCCGAGCGGATGGATCACCGCGTGCGGCATGTGGACCCAGCCGAAGACCGGTTCCAGCAGACGCGCCACCGTCGGCTCGGCGACCGCGCCCAGGGTCAGCGAACAGATGGTGATGCCGAACTGGGCGGCGGCCATCATCTGCGGCAGCCGTTCCAGGCCGTACAGCACCTGGCGGGCCCGGGTCGTGCCCAGCGGTTCGATCTGGCTGCGGCGGACCGAGACCAGCGCGAACTCGGCGCCGACGAAGAAGCCGTTGGCGAGCACGAGCAGTGCCGCGAACAGCAACTGGAGCACGCTCATCGCACGGCCTCCCTCACCGGGGCGGTGCGCACGATGCGTACCCGCTCGGCGCGGTAGTGCCCGATCTGGCGCACGGACAGCCGCCAGCCGGGCAGTTCGGCGCGGTCGCCGACCGCCGGGATCCGGCCGAGCAGGTCGGCGACCAGGCCGGCGACCGTCTCGTAGGGCCCCTCGGGCACGTCGAGGCCGATGCGCCGCAGGGCGTCGACCCGGCAGCTGCCGTCGGCGTCCCAGGCCGGGCGGCCGTCCTCCGGCGGGGCGGCGGCCAGTTCGGGCAGGTCGTGCCCGTCGTGCTCGTCCCGGACCTCGCCGACGAGCTCCTCGACGATGTCCTCCAGCGTGACGACACCGGCCGTGCCGCCGTACTCGTCGACGACGACCGCGATGGGCTGCTCGCGGCGCAACCGGGCGAGCAGCGGCTGCACCGGCAGCGTCTCGGGGACCAGCAGCGGCGACTTGGCGATCCGGCCGACGGGGGTGCGCAGCCGCTCCGGTGCGGAGACGGCGAGCGCGTCCTTCAGGTGGACCATGCCGACGACCTCGTCGATCCGGTCCCGGTAGACCGGGAAGCGGGACAGCCCGGTGGCCCGGGTGAGGTTGACCACGTCCGCGGCGGTCGCCGAGGACTGCAGGGCGCTCACCTTCACGCGCGGGGTCATCACGTGCTGCGCGGTCAGCTCGCCGAGCGACAGCGTGCGCACGAAGAGGTCCGCGGTGTCCTGCTCCAGGGCGCCGGCGCGCGCGGAGTGCCGGGCCAGGGAGACGAGCTCCCCCGGGGTGCGGGCGGAGGCCAGCTCCTCGGTGGGCTCGACACCGAGGGCGCGGACGAGTCGGTTGGCGACGGAGTTCAGAGCGGCGATCACCGGCCTGAACGCGCGTGCGAACAGATGCTGCGGGCCGGCGACGAAGCGCGCGACCTGCATGGGGCGGGACACCGCCCAGTTCTTGGGGACGAGCTCACCGACCACCATCTGCACGGCCGAGGCCAGCAGCATGCCGATGGCCACAGCCACTCCGGACACCGCGCCCTCCGGGATGCCGACGGCCGTCAGGGGGCCGTCCAGCAGCGCGGCGAGGGCGGGTTCGGCGAGCATGCCGACGACCAGGGAGGTGATGGTGATGCCGAGCTGCGTGCCGGAGAGCTGGAACGACAGCTCCTTCAGCGACTCGACGACCCGGTGGGCCCGCCGGTCGCCCTCGGCTGCGGCCTTCTCGGCGTCCGGGCGATCGACCGTCACGAGGCCGAACTCGGCCGCGACGAAGAAGCCGTTGGCCAGGATGAGCAGGAAAGCGGCTGCCAGAAGCAGCAAGGGGAGGGTCATGATGCCGCCGCCTCCGCGCTATGTCGGCAGGGGGCGGCGCAGGTACTACAGGACGATCCGTCCATCGCCGGAGAGGGTCACTCCTCGGGTCGCAGGAACCCCTGTGCACCGGGCCGGCACAACAGGGGCGGAGGCGTCACGGAAAACGCCTCCGCCAACAGATTAATCAAGACACCGACCGGTTCGGCAGGGTGAAGTGCTCCGAGTCAGGCCCGATGTTCCCCGGAACGGGCCTCGACCAGCGTCCGCAGCGCCCGCGCGTCGGCGATGGCCTGCGCCTTGGCGATGCCGGGCTGGATGCCGATCGCGGCCAGGCTGGTGCCGTCGCTGAGGTCCAGGAACACCCACGGGTCGCCGACCCGCAGATGCACCTGCACGATCTCGGCCCACTCCAGGCGGCGCGTGCTGGCGAAGTTCACGACGGTGACGCCGGTCTCGTCCGCGACGACCTTCGGGCGGGCGAGCATCAGGGCCACGCCCGCCAGCATGGCGGCCGTGAAGATGAAGCTGAGCCGCTCACCGGGGCCGAGCCGGTCCAGCAGCAGGGCGATCGTCGACACGACGACGAAGGTCACGACGGCTGCGGTGAGCAGCACGGCGCGGGTGCGGCCCGGCCGGAAGGTGACGGGCAGCGTGGGCAGATCCGACATGGGGTGCGGTGTCCCTCAGAGGCGGCAGGCGTGGATGGCGGTGGTCAGGATGGCCCGGGCGCCGATCTCGTAGAGGTCGTCCATGATCCGCTGGGCGTCCTTGGCGGGGACCATGGCCCGGACGGCGACCCAGCCCTCGTTGTGCAGCGGCGAGATGGTCGGCGACTCCAGGCCGGGTGTGAGCGCGACGGCCTTCTCCAGCTGCTCCACGCGGCAGTCGTAGTCCATCATCACGTACGTCCGTGCCACCAGGACGCCCTGGAGCCGGCGCAGGAACTGCTGCACCTTGGGCTCCTCGCCGTCCGCGCCGGTACGGCGGATGACCACGGCCTCGGACTTCATGATCGGCTCGCCCACGACCTCCAGGCCCGCGTTGCGCAGGCTGGTGCCGGTCTCGACGACGTCCGCGATGACCTGGGCCACGCCGAGCTGGATGGCCGTCTCGACGGCGCCGTCGAGGTGGACCACGGAGGCGTCGATGCCGTTGTCGGCGAGGTGCCGGGCGACGATGCCCTCGTAGGAGGTGGCGACCGTCATGCCCTTGAGGTCAGCCAAGCCGCCGAGGGTGCCGGGCTTGGAGGCGTAGTGGAAGGTGGAGCGGGCGAAGCCGAGCGGCAGGATCTCCTCGGCGTCGGCGGCGGAGTCGATCAGCAGGTCGCGGCCGGTGACTCCGATGTCGAGCTTCCCGGAGGCGACGTAGATCGCGATGTCCCGGGGGCGGAGGTAGAAGAACTCCACGTCGTTCACCGGGTCGACGATCCGCAGCTCCTTGGACTCGCGGCGCTGCTGGTAGCCGGCCTCATGCAGCATGTCCGCCGCAGGGCCGGAGAGGGAACCCTTGTTGGGGACGGCGATGCGCAGCATGAGGTCGGCTTCCTTCGTTCGGGGTGTTTCGCTGTGTGCTGGGGAGCGGGGCTCAGAGATGGGCGTAGACGTCGTCGAGGGAGATCCCGCGCGCGACCATCATCACCTGGACGTGGTACAGCAGCTGCGAGATCTCCTCGGCGGCCGCCTCCTTGCCCTCGTACTCGGCGGCCATCCAGACCTCGGCGGCCTCTTCGACGACCTTCTTGCCGATGGCATGAACGCCCTTCTCGACCAGCTCCGCGGTGCGGGAGGTGGCGGGATCGCCGTGGGCGGCCTTGTGCTGGAGCTCGGTGAAGAGCTCCTCGAACGTCTTCTTGGACATGGTGACGCCCACTCTACGGGTTGTGCCGCGCGACCTAACGCCAGGGTTCAGATACTGAACGGAGCGTAGCCGCGGTCGCCACCGCCGCCGTCACCGCCTCGTGCCCCTTGTCCTCGTGGGAGCCCTCCAGACCGGCCCGGTCCAGGGCCTGCTCCTCGGTGTCGCAGGTGAGGAGGCCGAAGCCGACGGGGACGCCGGTGTCGACGGACACCTGGGTCAGGCCCTGGGTGACGCCCTGACACACGTACTCGAAGTGGGGGGTGCCGCCGCGGATGACGACTCCGAGGGCGACGATCGCGTCGTAGCCGCGGCCCGCGAGGACCTTGGCGACGACCGGGAGTTCCCAGCTGCCGGGGACCCGCAACAGGGTCGGTTCGTCGATGCCCAGATCGTGCAGGGCACGCAGCGCCCCGTCCACCAGACCGTCCATCACCTTCTCGTGCCACTGCGCCGCGACGACGGCGACCCGAAGGTCACCCACATTGCGTACGGACAGTTCCGGTGCACCCTTGCCGCTCACGATTCTCCTCGGTTGTTCTCTTACTGGTTGCCGCAGGTGGTCACGGCGGGCGTGTCCAGCCAGGGCAGGTCGTGGCCCATCCGGTCCCGCTTGGTGCGCAGGTACCGGAGGTTGTGCTCGCCCGCCTGTACGGGCATCGGCTCGCGCTCTGTGACGTCGATGCCGTGCCGGACGAGCGCGTCCGTCTTCTCGGGGTTGTTGGTCAACAGGCGGACGCTGCGCACGCCGAGGTCCGCCAGGATCTGCGCCCCGGCCGCGTAGTCGCGGGCGTCGGCGGGCAGGCCCAGCTCCAGATTGGCGTCGAGGGTGTCCCGGCCGCGCTCCTGGAGCTCGTACGCCCGGAGCTTGGACAGCAGGCCGATGCCGCGGCCCTCGTGTCCGCGCAGATAGACCACCACACCGCGGCCCTCGGCCTGGATGCGCTCCAAGGAGCCCTCCAGCTGGGGGCCGCAGTCGCAGCGCAAGGAGTGGAAGACGTCGCCGGTGAGGCATTCGGAGTGGAGGCGGACCAGGACGTCCGCGCCGTCGCCGAGGTCGCCGTGCACGAGGGCGACGTGCTCGACACCGTCGACGATGGAGCGGTAGCCGTACGCCGTGAAGGTGCCGTGGACGGTGGGGAGCCGGGTCTCGGCCTCGCGGCGGACGGTGGGCTCGGAGCTACGGCGGTAGGCGATCAGGTCCTCGATGGAGATGATCGTCAGGCCGTGCTTGCGGGCGAACGGGACCAGCTCGGGCAGGCGCAGCATCTGGCCGTCCTCGCCGGCGATCTCGACGATCGCGCCGGCCGGACGCAGGCCCGCGAGGCGGGCGAGATCGACCGCGGCCTCGGTGTGGCCGTTGCGCGTGAGGACGCCGCCGGACCTGGCGCGCAGCGGGAAGATGTGGCCGGGCCGGACGAGGTCGGTGGGCTCGGCGGTGCCGCTCGCGAGCAGGCGCAGCGTGGCAGCCCGGTCGGAGGCGGAGATGCCGGTGGTCACACCGTGCACGGCGGAGGCGTCCACGGAGACGGTGAAGGCGGTCTTCATCGACTCCGTGTTGTCCTCGACCATCTGCGGGAGCCGCAGCCGGTCCAGCTCCTCGGCCTCCATGGGGGCGCAGATCAGCCCGCGGCACTCGCTCATCATGAAGGCGATGATCTCGGGGGTCGCCTTCTCGGCGGCGATGACGAGGTCGCCCTCGTTCTCGCGGTCCTCGTCGTCGACGACCACGACCGGGCGGCCGGCCGCGATGTCGGCGACGGCCTGCTCCACGGGATCGAGGGTGAGGTCGGCGAAGTCTTCGGTGTATTCGGTGCTGTACAGGACGGGGGCCGCGGTCATGCCGGTGCTCCTTCCAGGACGGGCCGCGTGTCCCTGCGGGAGCGCAGCCACCAGTCGCGCATGCCCCACAGGACGAGTGCGCCGTAGATGACGTAGACGAAGCCGGAGAAGGCGAAGCCGTTGGCGAAGTTCAGCGGCACGCCGACCAGGTCGACGAGCAGCCAGGCGAACCAGAACTCGACCATGCCGCGCGCCTGGGCGTACATGGCGACGACGGTGCCGACGAAGATGTAGGCGTCCGGCCAGGGGTCCCAGGACAGGGACGGGTAGGCGGTGAACAGGCCGCCGACCGCGAGGGTGCCGAGCGCCGCCGCGCCGAGCAGCACACCACGCTCGCGCCAGGTGGCGAACCGGACGGCGACGGAGCCGTCCTGCGCCTGCTGCCGGCCGCGGTTCCACTGCCAGAAGCCGAAGCCGGCGACGAGCATGACGACGATCTGCTTGCCGGCGCTGCCCGAGAGGTGGGCGGTGGCGAAGGCCGCGAAGAGGATCAGGCCGGAGACGAACTGGGCGGGCCAGGTCCAGATCGAGCGGCGCCAGCCGAGCGCCAGGGCGATCAGACCGATCACGTTGCCGATCATGTCCGACCACTTGATGTGCTGTCCGAAGAGCGTGAACGCCTCGGAGTTGAGCCAGTTCACCGGGCGGCCCCCTGACCGGCCATCAGCCGCTCCACGTACTTGGCGATGACGTCGACCTCGAGGTTGACCGGGTCGCCGGGCTGCTTGAGTCCCAGGGTGGTCAGGGCGAGGGTGGTGGGGATCAGGCTGACGGTGAAGAAGTCCGGGCCGGCCTCGACGACGGTCAGGCTGATGCCGTCGACGGTGATGGAGCCCTTCTCCACGACATAGCGCGCGAGGTCCGCCGGGAGCGAGATCTTGACGATCTCCCAGTGTTCGGAGGGGATGCGCTCCAGCACGGTGCCGGTGCCGTCGACGTGGCCCTGCACGATGTGGCCGCCCAGACGGGCGCCCACGGCGGTGGGCCGTTCGAGGTTGACGCGGGAGCCCACGGTGAGGACGCCCAGGCTGGAACGCTTGAGGGTCTCGGCCATGACGTCGGCGGTGAACTCGTCGCCCTCGTGTTCGACGACCGTGAGACACACGCCGTTGACGGCGATGGAGTCGCCGTGCTGTGCCCCTTCGGTGACGACGGGGCCACGGAGCCGGAAGCGGGAGGCGTCGCCGAGGTTCTCGACGGCGGTGATCTCGCCCAGCTCTTCGACGATTCCGGTGAACACTTCCCGGGTCCTCCTGCCATTTCGGGCACGGACTCCGGGGCTGTCGAGACGACAGAATCACGAGCGAGGACACCGGGGCGACGCCGGACGGACTCGTCCCACAACGGGACGATCACAGTCGGCGGCGCGCACGAATGCCCGCTCGCCGCGCACTGCCTCCCATCCGGACTTTAACCGTCGGTCCAGGAATTTCACCTGGTCAACCGGTCGCTGGAGGCGACCGGGTCGCGGACTGTAACCGCCGGTTCGGATTTTCACCGACCCCGGAGTGCGCTGCTACTGGTACAGGGCCAGTGTGCCACGACCGATCGAGGTCCATACAGGCGCGCGATGTGGGGTGCCTCACAGGCCGTGTCGCTGGACTTCTCCGACGGGCCGCAACGTGCTCCAACTCCTATAAGCCGTCGCTCGCTTGAGATTGGTACAGACCTATTGACGCACTGGTCTAGTCCTCTCTAGGGTCTGCGCAACTCCGTGGAGAGGAACCGATCGTGCTGTCCCCCTCACGTCACAGATCCAGACCTGCCCTCCTCGCCGCCGCCGGGGCGGTCGCCGGCCTGGTCCTCGCGAGCCTCCCCGCCACCGTCTCGCACGCCGCCGACCAGGAGTCCTGCCGCCCCGACGGCCTGTACCGGACCGCCGGCGTGGACGTCCCCTACTGCTCGGTCTACGACTCGGCCGGCCGGGAGAGGATGGGCGCCGACCACCAGCGCCGGGTGATCGGCTACTTCACGGGCTGGCGCACCGGCGTGGACGGCACACCCGCCTATCTGGCCTCGGACATCCCGTGGGACAAGATCACCCACATCAACTACGCCTTCGCGCACGTCGACGGCGGCAACAAGATCTCCGTCGGGACGGACGGCGCCACGAACCCGGCGACCGGAATGACCTGGCCGGGCGTCACCGGCGCCGATATGGACCCGGCGCTCCCCTACAAGGGCCACTTCAACCTGCTGAGCAAGTTCAAGAAACAGCACCCGGACGTCAAGACGCTGATCTCGGTCGGCGGCTGGGCCGAGACCGGCGGCTATTTCGCCGACAACGGCACGCGGGTGAACTCCGGCGGCTTCTACTCGATGGCCACGAACGCCGACGGCTCGGTCAACCAGGCCGGCATCGACACCTTCGCCGATTCGGCGGTCGACTTCCTCAGGAAGTACGGCTTCAACGGCGTCGACATCGACTACGAGTACCCGACGACCATGAAGGACGCGGGCCACCCGCTCGACTGGCCGATCGCCAACGCCCGCCGGGCCGGTCTGGTCAAGGGCTACGCCGCCCTGATGAAGACCCTGCGCGAGAGACTCGACCGCGCGGGCGCGGCGGACGGCCGGCACTATCTGCTGACGGTGGCGGCGCCGTCGTCCGGATACCTGCTGCGCGGCATGGAGACCTTCCAGGTCCAGAAGTACCTGGACTACGTCAACATCATGTCGTACGACCTGCACGGCGCCTGGAACGAGTACGTGGGCCCGAACGCCTCGCTCTTCGACGACGGAAAGGACGCGGAACTCGCGGCGGCGGGCGTCTACTCCACGTCCCAGTACGGCGGCATCGGATATCTGAACACCGACTGGGCGTACCACTACTTCCGCGGCTCGATGCCGGCCGGGCGCATCAACATCGGCCTGCCCTACTACACCCGGGGATTCAGGAACGTCACCGGCGGCACCGACGGTCTCTGGGGCAGGGCCCCCGCCACGAACTGCGCCGCCGGTTCCGGTCTCACCAAGTGCGGTGACGGCGCGGTCGGCATCGACAACCTGTGGCACGACAAGGACGACAACGGCAGGGAGTCGCCCGCCGGTTCCAACCCGATGTGGCACGCCAAGAACCTGGAGAAGGGGGTCGTCGGCGACTACGTGACGCGGTACGGCCTCCCGGCCGGGACGACGCTGACCGGGACCTACGCCCGGAAGTACGACGCCACGCTGGTAGCGCCCTGGCTGTGGAACGCCGAGAAGAAGGTCTTCCTGTCCACGGAGGACGAGCAGTCCGTGCGCGCCAAGGCGGACTACGTGGTCGACCGGGGCATCGGCGGCACGATGATCTGGGAGCTGGCCGGCGACTACGGGTGGAACGCGGCCAAGGGACAGTACGAGTCGGGGACGACGCTGACGACCGCGATGTACGAGAAGTTCAAGTCGGCCTCCCCGTACGGCGCGAAGCGGTCGACGATCGATCTGCCGGCCGAGGCGCTGAACATCGACGTCGAGTTCGGGCAGTTCCCGCTCGGCGACTCCAACTACCCGATCAGCCCGAAGCTCAAGATCACGAACCGGACGAACACGACGCTGCCCGGCGGTACGGAGTTCCGCTTCGACTACGGCACTTCGGCGCCCGGCAACGCCAAGGACCAGTCGGGGTGGGGTACTTCGGTGATCCGCAGCGATCACACCGGGCCGAACGTCGGCGGCCTGAAGGGCGACCACCACCGGGCCTCGCTGACGCTTCCGGGCTGGCAGACGCTGGCGCCGGGCGCCTCGGTGGAACTGGACCTCGTGTACCACCTGCCGGTGTCGACGCCGTCGAACTGGACGGTGGCGTTCGGCGGGAAGACGTACGCCCTGGCGGCGGACCTGGCGCGCGGGACGACGGTGGTGGAACCGGGGACGGGGGCACCCACGCCGACGCCGACACCCACGGCGAGCCCGACGGGCGGCACCGGGCAGTGCACGGCTCCGGCCTGGAACGCGGTGACCGAGTACGGCGGAGGTGGCACGGTGGCCCATCGTGGGCACTCGTGGAAGGCCAAGTGGTGGACGAAGGGCGAGGAGCCCGGCACCACCGGTGAGTGGGGGGTCTGGCAGGACCTCGGCGCCTGCTGACCCCGCTCGGAACGGGCCCGGCGGCGGTGACGACGGCCCTTGCCCGCCGCCGGGTCTCCCAAGGACGCACGAGGTCTCCCAGGGACGCCTGACAGGGATCGCGCGCCCGTGGAATGCGGTCTGTCGCGGTTGTCACATTTCAGGAGGGCTACTCGGTCCCAGCCGGCGAAGGGCGCTCCACCCGGGGCGCGAGGCGTCCGAAGGGACTGAGCCATGACCACGATCCTGGTGACCGGCGGTACCGGAACCCTCGGCCGAGTCGTCACCGAGCGGCTGCGCGCGGACGGGCACGAGGTGCGGGTACTCAGCCGGCACGCCCAGCCGTACGCCGTGGACCTGCGCCAGGGCGGCACCGTGCTGGACAAGGCCGTCGCGGGCGTGGAAACGGTCGTGCACTGCGCGAGCACTCCGGGCGGCGGTGACGAGGAGGCGACCGCGCATCTGGTCGCGGCGGCACGGCGGGCCGGGGTGGGCCATCTGGTCTACATCTCGATCGTCGGGGTCGACCGGGTGCCGCTCGGCTACTACCGGACGAAGCTCGCAGTGGAGCGGCTGATCGAGGAGTCGGGTCTGGGCTGGACCCTGCTGCGCACCACGCAGTTCCACGATCTGCTCGTCCGGGTGTTCGACACCCTGGCCAGACCGCCGGTGCTGATGCTGCCGGCCGGGCTGAAGGACCAGCCGATCGAGGTGGAAGAGGTCGCGGAGCGGCTCGCGGAGCTGGCGGCGGGCGGGCCGGCGCGGCGGGTCCCGGACATGGGCGGCCCGGAGGTGCGCACGTTCGAGTCGCTGGCCCGTACGTACCTCAGGGCCACGGGCCGCCGGCGCCGGATCGTGAACGTGCCGCTGTGGGGCCGGACGTACGGCGCCTTCCGCGGCGGTGGGCATCTGGCGCCGGAGCAGGCCGTGGGGAAGCGCACGTTCGAGGAGTACGTCGCGGTGCGCATCGAGGGCGGCCGGAGGGCGTGACGCCTACCGCCCCGGGGGTGCGAACAGCTCGTCCTGGGCCCGGTCGCGCGCCGTCAGCAGTGCGCCGCGCAGTACGGCACCGCCGCCAAGGACACTGGCCCGCACCTCGGTGACCAGCGGCGACATCCGCCGCACCCGCTCCCCGACAAGCCCGGCGAGCACCTCACCACCGGCCTGCCCGACCTCCCCACCGAGCACCACGCACCCGGGATCCAGCACGGCGGCGACGGAGGCCGCCCCGAGAGCGAGCCGTTCGGCGAGCACATCGAGGAAACGGGCGGCGGCGTCGACGGATGCGTCGGCGGGGGCCGCGGACACGCCGGCGGGGGGCCCGCCGGCCCCGGACCCTTCAGGGCGGGCCCCGGACAGGTCGGCACGAGTCCCGTACGCCTCGGCTGAGGCCGCGGACACACCGGCGGGGGGCCCATACGCCTCGGCGGGGGTCGCGGACACCTCGACGCGGACCCCGGACACCTCGACGCGGGTCCCGGACACGTCGAACGCCGCGCCCGCGTCACCGTGACCCGCCGCAGCCCCCGCATCCACCGCACCAGCCGCACCAGCCGCACCTGCCGCACGCGCAGCAGCGGCACCGTCGGCCACCCACACGGCCCTCCGCACCACCTCCGCCGCCCCGAGTCCCCGGCCGTCCGCGGTCACCCGCACCCCGCACTCCTGCGCCAGGGCCACGATCGCCCCGGCCGACGCCAGCGAGTGGAAGCCGCCCGCGCAGTCCGTCGCCGTCGGCACCCCGCCCGTCCCCGGCACCGGCAGGAACCCGATCTCGCCGGTGCCTCCGGACGCACCGCGCCGCAGCGATCCGTCCAGCACCACCGCCGCCCCCGTGCCCTGCCCCAGCCACAGCAGCACGAAGGTGTCCCGGTCCCGGGCGGCGCCCTCCCGCTGCTCCGCCAGCGCCGCGAGGTTGGTCTCGTTCTCGACGATGACCCGGGCGCCGGGAAGGCGTTCCTGAAGGGCCTCGACGAGGCGCCGGTGCCATGCGGGCAGGCCGGAGGAGTCGCGGAGTTCGCCGGTGGCCGGGTCGATCAGGCCCGGCGCGCCGATGCCGACGGTGTGCAGCCGCCCCCACGCTCGAACGCCCTCGCGGGGGGGCGCCCCCACCGCCCCCGCCTCCTTAGCCGCCCGCTCCACCAGGGCGACCGCCTGCTCCACCGCGGGCCCGGTGCCCGTGTCGTCGCCGATCGGCACGGACGCCTCGGCGAGCACCCGGCCGAGCAGGTCGGAGACCGTCACGGAGACGCCCTCGGTGCGGACGTCGAGGGCGGCCAGGTAGGCGCGGTCGGCAACGATGCCGTAGAGCTTGGCGTTGGGACCGCGCCGCAGCTCGCCGGCCTCGCCGACCATCTCGATCAGGCCGGCGGCGGTGAGGCGTTCGACCAGGTCGGCGACGGTCGGCCGGGACAGTCCGGTCAACTGCTTCAGCTGCCCGGCCGTCAACGGCCCCTCCTGCTGCAACAGCCGCAGGGCGAGCCGGTCGTTGATGGCTCGGGCGGTGCTCGGGGATGCGGGCATGCCGGGATCCTTCCAGATGGGCCTGTCGCCCTGCCTCGCCCTCTATCTATCAGGCAGGGTCCCTGATAATTTACCGCCGGACGCGATCGGCGCCAGGACACGACAAGGGGCGGGAACATGAAGGACGTGGTCTACCAGCACCGAGAGGTGATACGCGCCCGGTACGCCGTGGCGGCCGTGTTCGCCGTGCACGGCGCGGTCACCGGCTCGTTCGCCACCCGGGTCCCCTGGATCCAGGACCACGCCTCGGTGGGCCCCGGCCAACTCGGCCTCGCGCTCGCCTTCCCCGCCCTCGGCGCGTCCGTGGCGATGCCGCTCGCGGGCCGGATCAGCCACCGCTTCGGCGCCCGTACCGCCCTGCGCGGACTGCTCGCCCTGTGGACGCTGTCACTGCTCCTGCCGTCCCTGGCGCCCAATCTCCTCGCGCTGTGCCTTGCCCTGTTCACCTTCGGCGCCACGGCCGGCATGGCGGACGTCGCGATGAACGCGCTCGGCGTGGAGATCGAGAACCGCCTGGGCCGCTCCATCATGTCCGGCCTGCACGGCATGTGGAGCGCGGGCGCCCTGATCGGCTCGGCCGGCGGCACGCTCGCCGCGCACCTGGGCACCGACGCCCGACTGCACCACGCGCTGGCGGCCGCCTGTCTCACCCTGCTCGGCCTGATCGCCTGCACCTGGGTGCTGGACCTCCAGCCCGCCGAGGACGAGGAGCCCCCGCCGCGCTTCGCACTGCCGCCGAGGTCGGCGCTGCTGATCGGCGCGGTCGGCTTCTGCGCGGTGTTCGCGGAAGGCGCGAGCCTGGACTGGTCGGCGGTCTATCTGAAGGACGAGCTCGGCACCTCGGCCGGTCTCGCGGCGGCCTCGACGACCGGCTTCACGCTCACCATGGCGATCGCCCGGCTCGCGGGTGACAAGGTGGTGGACCGCTACGGGTCCGTCCGCACGGTCCGTGTCGGTGGTGTCCTCGCCTTCGTGGGCGGTCTGCTGATCGTCCTCGCCGACCACCCGGCGATGGCCATGTCCGGCTTCGCGCTCATGGGTCTGGGCATCGCGGTGGTCGTCCCGCTGTGCTTCGCGGCGGCGGGCCGCAGCGGCCCGAACCCGAGCCTGGCCATCGCGGGCGTGGCCACCATCACGTACACCTCCGGCCTGGTGGCCCCGAGCGCGATCGGCACGCTCGCGCAGGCGACGAGCCTGGTGGTGTCGTTCACGCTGGTGACTCTCCTGTCGGGCGGGCTCGCCGTGTTCGCCGGCGTGCTGCGCTCCGGCGACCGGGACCGCCCGAAGGTCGTGACCGGCGGCCCACGTGTACGGAGCACCCGCGACCAGCCCTGACAATGGTCCGGCACTGCACGTACGACGAAAGCGACACCTCACATGGATCTCGGCGTCCGCTGGAAACTGCACGGCGACGGACGCACCCCGGCACCCGGAGCGGTGGTCCGGCCCGACGAGCGGCTGTCCTGGCCGCGCACCGTCGGGCTCGGCGCCCAGCACGTGGTGGCGATGTTCGGGGCATCCTTCGTGGCACCGGTCCTGATGGGCCTGGACCCCAACCTCGCGATCATGATGTCCGGCGTCGCGACCGTCATCTTCCTGCTCGCCACCCGTGGCCGGGTGCCCAGCTACCTCGGCTGCTCCCTGTCGTTCGTCGGCGTCGCGGCGGTGATCCGGGCCCAGGGCGGCACGAGCGCCACCGTGACCGGCGCGGTCCTGGTGGTCGGCGCCGCGCTCTTCCTCGTGGGACTGGCCGTGCAGCGCTTCGGCGCCCGGATCATCCACGCGACGATGCCGCCGATCGTGACCGGCGCGGTGGTGATGCTGATCGGCTTCAACCTCGCCCCCGTCACGGCGACCACGTACTGGCCGCAGGACCAGTGGACGGCACTGCTGGTGATGGCCTGCACCGGTCTGGCCGTCGTCTGTCTGCGGGGTTTCTGGTCCCGGATCGCGATCTTCCTCGGGCTGCTGTTCGGCTATGCCATCTCCTGGGCCTTCGACCGGATCTTCGGCCGCATCCACTCGGTCGACGCGAGCGGCAAGCTCACCGACCACTGGCGCCTGGACCTCTCGGGCGTCGCCGACGCCGACTGGATCGGCCTGCCCGCCTTCCACGGGCCGTCGTTCGAGTGGTCGGCGATCCTCGTCGCGCTGCCCGTCGTGATCGCGCTGGTCGCGGAGAACGCCGGGCACGTCAAGGCGGTCGGCGAGATGACCGGCGACCCGCTCGACGACAAGCTCGGCACGGCGATCGCCGCCGACGGCGTCGGCTCGATGCTGTCCACCGCGGTCGGCGGCCCGCCCAACACGACGTACTCCGAGAACATCGGCGTGATGGCCGCGACCCGCGTCTACTCGACGGCCGCCTACTGGGCGGCCGCCGGTTTCGCCCTGCTGTTCGGTCTCTGCCCGAAGTTCGGCGCGGTGGTGGCCGCGATCCCGGGCGGTGTCCTCGGCGGCATCACCGTCATCCTGTACGGCATGATCGGCCTGCTCGGCGCCCAGATCTGGCTCAGCGCCAAGGTGGACCTGCGCAACCCGCTCAACCTCGTACCGGCCGCGGCGGGCATCATCATCGGCGTCGGCAACGTCTCGATGGAGTTCACCGACACGTTCTCGCTGAGCGGCATCGCCCTCGGCACGCTCGTCGTCATCGTCGGCTACCACGCGCTGCGCGCGTTCGCCCCGGCCCACCTCAAGAAGCAGGGGCCGCTCCTGGACGAGGGCACGTCGAGCTACGACGACGCCACGTCATAGGCGCAGGCGTAGCTACGAGGACGCCAGATCGAAGGCGTACGACGGCGAGAAGGTGCCCGGCGTCCCCTTGCACCCGTCCGACTCCCCCGGCAGCTTGACCACAGGTAGGCGTCGATGCGCTCCTCGCCGGTGTGCAGGGTGGGCGCCCGGCCGATCCTCCGCCCCTCCGGGTCGCACCAGGCGCCGTCCGCCGGTGCCCCGTTGCCGTTGCGGCTGGTGTCGATGACGGCGCCGAGGCCCTCCGGTCCGCCGAGGGCGTCCAGCACCCGCCGGTCGTAGGCGATCTCGTCGGCGGTGCGGTGGAAGTTTGAGACGTTGCTGAAGATGCCGTCGGAGGAGCCGGGCGAGGCCGCGCCCGCCTGCTTCAGCAGCTCCGCCTGCCTGCCGGCGGGGTTCCAGCCGGAGTGGCCGGCGTCGTAGTACACGCGCGCCTCGGGGTCGGCGGCCTTGAGGACGCGGCCCGCGCGGGCCAGAGAGGCGAAGCGGGCGGCACGGTCGGCGGCGGAGAGGCAACCGGCCTGGGCCACGGAGTCGGGCTCCAGGATCACCACGACCTCGCCGGTGCCCAGCCCCGCCGCGAACCGGTCGATCCAGTCGTCGTAGGCGGCCAGGTCCGGCGCGCCGCCCTGGGAGTGGCCGCCGCAGTCCCGGTCGGGGACCGCGTACGGCACCACGACCGGCACCCGGCCCTCCTCGGCGGCCCCGGAGGTGACGGCCGCGACCCGGGAGGTGATGGTGCCGGGCGTGAAGTCGGCGAACCACACGGAGGCGGGCTGGTCGGCGATCAGGGCGATGACCGATCGCCGGGGATCGCCCGGGTTGGCGCGGACCCAGTCCAGGACCTGCGAGTCGGGGTGGCGGTAGAGACGGGGACGTGCGGCGCCGGTCCGCCGGTCCGGGGCGGTGGGGCCGGGCGAGGGCACGGCGGACTCCTTCGTCGGTGCGGCGGCACGGGGCGTCGAAGCGGCCGGCGAGGGCAAGGGCGAGAGCCTGTCCGCCGACGGGGCCGCCGAGACCGAAGGCGCCACGGGCAGCCTCTCCGGGCGGGGCGACGCGGACGGCCGCGCCGGTCCGGCCCGGTCGGAGCCCTCACCCCGGTCGCCCGCCGGGTCCCGTGCGGTCGGCACCCCGGTGAGGGCGCCGAGGGCGACCACGACGGAGGCCGCCGCCACCATGGCGTTGCGCCGCGCGGACTGCCTGCGCGCGGACCGCCGGGCGGCCAGACGCCGGACACGTGAGCCGGACACGGTGCCGCTTCCCCCCTCGTGCTCTCCCCCGCACTCCCCCGGGCGTGGCCGCCGCGTTCGCCCGTTCCGGGGAACCGCCGGGCTCGCCGCCACGCCGGCCAGCCTAGGGCTGGGACCCTGCCCCCATGACGCAGTTGGAAGAGTTCACCACTCCCGTGGACGCGGTCGTCTCCCGGATGCGCGCGCTGGCCGCGACCCTGCCCGCGCGGGATGGGGTCGCGGTCTTCAACCGTGTCTACCTCGCCGTAACCGAGTCCGTCGGCCACGGCATCGAGACCGGGGCCTTCACCGACGCCCGGGCCGCGACCACGCTGGACGTACGGTTCGCGGAGCGCTATCTCGCGGCCGTCGACGCGGCCACGGCGGACGGGCGCCCACCCGCCTGCTGGCGGCCCCTGTTCCAGTTCCGCCGCCATCCCGGCGTACGGCCGCTGCAGTTCGCGCTCGCGGGCATCAACGCGCACATCGGGCACGATCTGGCGCTCGCCGTCGTGGACGCCTGCCGTACGCTCGACTGCGACCCGGCCGAGCTGGAGGACGAGTTCGACCGCGTGGGCGACCTCCTCGTGACGCTGGAGGAGCGCATCCGCGAGGATCTGATGCCGGGTCCCGACCTGCTCCAGATCGCCGACCCGCTCACCCATCTGCTCGGCGCGTGGAGCCTGGAGCGCGCCCGGGACGCCACCTGGTCGGCCGCGCGGGCCCTGTGGGCGCTGCGCCGGCTTCCCGACCTCGCCACCGAGTTCACCGACCGCCTGGACGCGGCGGTGGGCTTCGCGGGCCGCATGCTGCTCACCCCGCTTCCCGACTGACGACCCGGCAGTCCTCGACGTCCCCGGCCCGCACACGTGGAACTCCCGTTCGCCCGCCGTACGTTGACTGTCGGGTACTTCCTACTGCGAAGGAGCACAAGGTATGGCGATCCGGCTCGGCCTCGGCCTCCCCCAGATGCGGCAGTACGACCTCGGCAAGGACGTGCCCGAAGTGGCACGCGAGGCCGAGCGCATCGGCTACGAGAGCCTGTGGGTCTTCGAGCGCGCTCTGTTCCCCGAGCCCGCCACCCAGGGTCTTTACGGCATCGAGGGCCTCCCCTGGCCCGACTTCTACCGGCACGTCGCCGACCCCCTCGTGACGCTCACGCTGGCCGCGGCGGCCACCGAGCGGGCCGAGGTGGGCACGAGCGTGCTGGTGGCGCCGCTGCATGTGCCGTTCCAGCTGGCCAAGGCCCTGGCGACCCTGGACGCGGCGACCGGCGGCCGGGTGGTCGCCGGGTTCGGCACCGGCTGGTCCCTCGACGAGTACGCGGCGGCGTCGGTCCGGCCGTTCGAGGAGCGCGGCAAGGTCCTGGACGAGCTGATCGCCGTGTGCCGGGCGGTCTGGGGCCCGGACCCGGTCGAGTACGACGGGCGGCTCACGAAGATCGCGCCGGCCCTCGTCGGCCCGAAGCCCGCCCGGCCGATCCCCGTCCTGCTGGCCGCGAGCAGCCCCAAGGCGCTGCGCCGGCTCGTCGACCACGCCGACGGCTGGGTGCCGGTGGGCATGTCGTCCGACGCCCTGGCCGCGCAGTGGGGCCGGCTGCGGGAGCTGGCGGAGGAGCGCGGCCGCACGGAGCCGATCCGGACGGTGGTGCGCGTGAACGCCATGTACTCGCCCAAGGCCTACGAGGGATCGGACCGGCAGCCCTTCCAGGGCAGCGTCGAGCAGATCGTCGAGGACCTGGTGCCGTACGCCGGGATCGGCGTGGAGGAGATCCTGGTGGACCTCCAGGGCACCCCGAGGGACGGCGAGGAGCTCAAGGACGTGGCCGCGCAGGTCTACGAGCAGGCCCGCGCGGCCGGGGTCTGACCTCAGTCGTCCGGGAGCTCCACCGGCGCGATCTCGTCGTAGACGTCGCCGGGGCCGGGGTTGGCCGCGTCGGTCTCCCCGCCGAAGTGGTGCATGACGCCCCAGACCGCGTTCAGCGCGGTCTGGACGGCGCCCTCGGCCCAGCCGGCCGTCCAGGAGATGTCGTCACCGGCGAGGAAGACGCCCCGCTTGTCCTCGGGCAGCCGGTCCTGCATGAAGTGCGTGAACAGACGCCGCTGGTAGCGGTAGTGGCCCGGCAGGTTGGCCTTGAACGCGCCCATGAAGTAGGGCTCGTTCTCCCAGGAGACGGTCACCGGGTTGCCGATGATGTGCTTGCGGATGTCGACCTTCGGGTAGATCTCGCCGAGCGACTTCAGCATCACCTCCATCCGCTCGTTCGCGGACAGCGGCAGCCACTTCAGGCTGTCGTCGCACCAGGTGTACGACAGGCAGATCACGGCCGGCTTGTCGGGGCCGTCGTCCAGCAGGTAGGTCCCCCGCGTCATGCGGTCGGTGAGCGTCATCGACATGACGTCGCGTCCGGTCGGATTGCCCTTGTCGTCGACGGCCTTGTCCAGCCAGAACGGCCGGTCCACGGGGACGAACAGCTTGGACGACTCCATGTAGTGGGTGCGCTCGATGGCGGTCCAGTGGTCGATCGGGAAGAGCGAGTCGTCGCACTGGATCTTGGAGAGCAGCATCCAGGACTGGGCGGTGAAGATCGCCGCCCGGAAGGTGCGGATGTCGCCGTTCGCGTCGGTCACCGTGATGTGGTTGCCGGCGGTGCGGTGCAGCCGGGTCACGGCCGGGCGAGGCTCGCCGCCCTCGTGCAGCGAGGCCAGCGACGTGCCGTACGGCCAGTGCACGATCTTCTCCGGCTCGCGCTCCCACAGCCGCAGCGGTAGCTGCTGCGAGCCGCCGACGATCCCGCGGTGGTGGTCGTCGGCCTCGGTGTAGACGACCCGCAGGATCTCCAGGATGGAGTTGGGGAAGTCGGTGTCCCAGCCGCCGGTGCCGAAGCCGACCTGGCCGAAGATCTCCCGGTGCCGGAAGGACTTGAAGGCGTCGGAGTCGCACAGGAAGCCGTAGAAGGTCTGGTTGTCGAGCTTCTCGACGAGCTGGGCCCAGATCTCGCGGATGCGCGGGACGTCGCGTTCACGCATCGCGCGGTTCATGTCGGAGAAGTCGGCGCCCTCTTCGAGGCACCGGTTCCACGCCTCGGCCACGTCGCGGTAGACCTGCGGCAGGTCGTCGACGGTCTCGGCGTAGTGCGACTCGCCCTTGAGGTCGACGACGGTCGACGGGGTTCCCTCGGCCAGGGGGTTGGGGAAGGGGCGTGTCCGAAGGCCGACGAGGTCGATGTAGTGCTGGAGGGCGGTGGAGGACGGCGGGAAGCGCATCGCGCCCATCTCGGCGGTCAGCGAGGGTTCGCAGCCGTCGAAGCCGACCGTGCGCAGCCGGCCGCCGATCTGGTCGGCTTCGTAGACGACGGGCTTGAGGCCCATCTTCATCAGCTCGTACGCGGCCACGATGCCGGACAGGCCACCGCCGATGACCGCGACCTCGACGCCGTGCTCGGTCGCCGGGACCTGGCCGAGGCCCGCCGGGTGCGCGAGGAAGTCGTCGTACGCGTAGGGGAAGTCCGGGCCGAACATGGTGATCGGCGGCTGCTGCTCGTCGGCGTGCTCGACGGCGTTGGGCACCGTGGACGTCATGGGGTACGGACTCCTTGCGCGAAACGGAAGATCAGGGGGGTGGGGGGCGTCAGACCAGGGACCCGTAGAGACCGGGGCGGCGGTCCTTCAGATACGGGTTGGCCTCACGGGAGGCGGCGAGGAAGGCGGGGTCCACCTCGGCGAGGACGAGTTCCTCACCGCGTCCGGCGCGGGTGCGGGCGAACCCGTCCGGCCCGGCGAGGGTGGACAGCCCCACGAACTCGAACTCACCCTCCTGGCCGACCCGGTTGACGTACGCCACGTACATCTGGTTCTCGAAGGCCCGCACCGGCACCAGCGACTCGGCGACGAACTGGAAGGGGTGCATCTGCGCGGTCGGGACCAGCAGCAGGTCGGTGCCGGCGAGGGCGTGGGCGCGGACGTTCTCCGGGAACTCCACGTCGTAGCAGATCATGAGCCCCACCCGCAGCCCGTCCAGCTCGGCCTGGACGACCGGCTGCTCGCCCGGCGTGAAGTGGTCCCGCTCGAAGCAGCCGAAGAGGTGGGTCTTGCGGTAGTTGGCGAGCCGTGTGCCGTCGGCGGAGATCAGCTGGGCCGAGTTGAAGACCGCGTCCCCGGCGCGCTCCGGGTAGCCGTACGCGATGGCCAGGCCGTGCCGCGAGGCGATCTCGGCGACGATGTCGGTGGCGTCGCCGTCGGCGGGCTCGGCGAGACGGGCGACGTCGTCACCGATCGCGTAGCCGGTCAGGAACATCTCCGGCGCGACCAGCAGACCCGCACCGGAGGCGGCGGCACGGCCCGCGGCCTCGTCGAGGACCTTCAGGTTCTCGACGGTGGAGCCGGGCCGACCGGAGCTCTGGAGCAGGGCGGTGCGCATGCGTGTTCCTCACCGGGACGAATGGGTGTGGGGGCCACGTAGACCGTACGGGCGGCGGGCGTCGCCGGACAAGGAGGAGCCGTTGCGCGCTGATGGCCGGATTGTTGCGTCGGTTCCGCGTCACCCGGCGATTCGTTGCGCGCCCGGTCGTACGTCCCTCCGCTTCCCCACCGCACGTCCGCGCCGCGCGGCGCGGACGCGGTGCCGACTCCGGGCGGATGTGGCTCGGGGGCACCGCCGCGAGAATGTCCGTCGTCCGGTTCACCTGCGGAAAGGACGACCATCACCGTGCTGGGTGCGGCGCTGCTGCCCGCGGCCGGAGCGCCGGGACCGCGGGACCGGCCGCCAGGTCGTTGGCCGCCGCCGGTGAGCAGCACAGCAGGGAGCCGCCGGCGGCGCGTGGCGGTCGTTCTCGTCGGCGCCGCCGGGCTCCACCGCTCGGCCGGGGACGACGTCACCTTCTCCAGAAGGTCGCACGAGGCGCCGGCGACTTCGCCGTGGTGCCCTGGCGGCCGCCGCTCCAGGACCGAGCGCGTCCGCGCCGGGCCGTCGCCACCAGCGCGGCGGTCACCAGGTAGGGCACAGCGAACACGGCGAAGGCCGTACTGTGCCCGGTCGCCGAGCCGATCGCCGCGTAGGCGCCGAACACCGCGACCGTGGCCAGTTCGGTGCCCAGCCCCGCGATCGAGGTGACCGTGGCCCGCGCGCCGTCCTCGATCCGGCGCTGGAGCCGGGCGTCGGCCAGCACGTTCGCCAGCTGGAAGCCGCCGAAGGCGACGGCCACCAGCACGAGACCGGCCGGCGACCGGGCCAGCGCGCCCACCGCGAGGGCCAGCGCGGAACCGGCCAGCAGGCCCGCGAACCCGGCCGTGCCGAGGCGCTCGGCGGGCCCGGCGAGCAGGCTGCCGGCGGTGGCCCCCGCCCAGATCAGCAGCAGCAGACAGGGGCCGGCCCAGTCCGGTACGCCCGTGTCGCGGACCAGAAGAGGCGTGTACTCGTCGAGCGCGCCCCACACCGAGCCGACGGCCGCGACGAGCAGCAGGGCGGCGGTGACCGGGCGCCCGGGGCGCCGGGCGGCGTGCAGGGTGGTCGACCAGCCGTCGCCCTCGGAGGTCTTCCGACGGTGCTCGGGGAACCGGGTCGCCACAGCCGCCGTCAGCAGACAGGTCAGCACGCTCGCCGCCCCGACCAGCGGATATCCACCCACCGCGAGCACCGGCCCGGCCAGCCCCATGGCCGCCATCACGGCCACCAGGCCCGCGGCACGCGCCCGGCCCGTCACCCGGGCGTAGCTGTCGGCCGCGCCGAGCCGGTCCAGCTCCTCGTACACCAGTGCCTCCAGCGCACCGGAGCCGAGCGCCCCACCGGCGCCCCAGAGGACGAACCCGAGCGCGAACGCCCAGTACGACGGGGTGAGCACCCACAGCGCGAAGCCGACGGCGGTCAGCAGGGGGCCGAGACCCAGCAACAGCCGGCGCGAGACGGCGTCGGCCCAGGCACCGGAGGGAACCTCCAGGAGCACACCGCTGACCGACCACAGGGCGAAGAGGGAGGAGATCTGCCCGAGGGACAGCCCGGTGTCGCCGAAGAGCAGGGCGTAGACCGGGTAGAGCAGGACGAAGTCGTCCAGGAAGGCGTAGCCGTACAGCGTCCGGGTCAGTCGCCGGACGCCCGGCTCAGGGGCGGGTGAAGGTCAATGTCGCCAGGTCATGCAAGCGATGGTAGACCGCGCGCCGGGATCAGGTGGGCGAACCCGAGGAGAAGCGCCGCAGCAGCGGCGACAGGACGAGCACGGACTTGGTCCGCTCGACGAACGGCTCGCCGGCGATCCGCTCCAGGACCCGCTCGAAGTGCCGCATGTCGGAGGCGAAGACCTGGGCGATCGCGTCCGCGTCCCCGGTGACGGTGGACGCGGCCACGACCTCCTGGTAACGCTCCAGGCCCCGCTGGATGATCTCCGGCGATGTGTTGCGGCGGCAGTAGATCTCGACGAACCCCTCGGTCTCCCAGCCGAGCGCCGAGGGGTCCACCCGGACGGTGAACCCGGTGATGGCGCCCGTGGCGCGCAGCCGGTCCACGCGCCGTTTCACGGCCGGCGCGGACAGGCCGACGAGCTGCCCGATGTCCGCGTAGGAGCGGCGGGCGTCCTCGGCGAGGGCGTGCACGATGCGTTCGTCGAGATCGTTCAGCACTGCGGGTGGTTCACTTCGCTTCGGGTACGGCGAGACGGGAACGGCGGTAGCCGTACAGGAAGTAGAACACGAGACCGGCGGCCATCCAGCACCCGAAGACCACCCAGGTCACGGTGTCGAGGCTGAACATGTTGTACGCGCAGAAGGCGAAGCCCAGGACCGGCAGCACCGGCCCGAACGGCACCTTGAAGGTGCGCTCCAGCTCCGGCCGCCGGCGACGCAGGACGATCACCGCGATGTTGACCAGCGCGAAGGCGAACAGCGTGCCGATGCTGGTGGCGTCGACGAGCTTGCCGAGCGGGATCATGGCGGCGAGCACACCGCAGAACAGGGAAACGATCACGGTGTTGAGACGGGGCGCGCCGGTCTTCTCGTGGACCTTGCCGAGCGCCTTGGGCACCAGGCCGTCGCGGGACATCGCGAAGAGGATGCGGGTCTGACCGTAGAGGACGGTGAGGACGACGCTCGCGATGGAGATGACCGCGCCGAGCGCGAGCAGGGTGCCCCAGAAGCTCTGGCCGCTGACGTCCTTCATGATCGCGGCGAGGGAGGCGTTGGAGCCCTCGAACTTGGTCCAGTTCCAGGCGCCGACGGCGACGGCCGCGACGAGCACGTACAGCGCGGTGACGATGATCAGCGAGAGCATGATCGCTCGGGGCAGGTCCTTCTTGGGGTTCTTGGCCTCCTCACCGGCGGTGGAGGCGGCGTCGAAGCCGATGTAGGAGAAGAACAGGGTGGCGCCCGCGGCGCTGACGCCCGCCATGCCGAGCGGCATGAAGTCGGCGTAGTTGCCGGACTTGAAGCCCATGAAACCGACGGCGCAGAACAGCACCAGCGCGGCGATCTTCACCGCGACCATGATCGTGTTGGCGCGGGCGGACTCACGGACGCCGCCGAGCAGGAAGACCATCGCCAGCAGCACGACGATCAGCGCGGGCAGGTTGATGACGCCGCCCTCGCCCGGCGCCGAGGACAGCGCGGACGGGATGGTGACGCCGATCGTCCCGTCGAGCAGTTCGTTGAGGTACTCGCCCCAGCCGACGGCCACGGCGGCGACCGACACGCCGTACTCCAGGACCAGGCACCAGCCACAGACCCAGGCGACGAGTTCGCCCATCGTTGCGTAAGCGTACGAGTAGGAGGAGCCGGCGACCGGGATGCTGCCCGCCAGTTCGGCGTACGACAGGGCCGAGAACAGGGCCGTCAGACCCGCGATGACGAACGCCAGGGTGACCGCCGGGCCGGCCTCGGGAACGGCGTCGCCGAGCACCACGAAGATGCCGGTGCCGAGGGTGGCACCGATGCTGATCATGGTGAGCTGCCACATTCCGAGGGAGCGCCGCAGCGAGCCTCCCTCACCCTGGCCGCCCTCCGCGACCAGGCGTTCCACGGGCTTACGGCGCAGCAGACGGGCGCCGACCCCGGGGGACGGGGGGTCGGTCTGGCTGCTGTGCTGCGGGGGTGCGCCTTGGTCGAGCACGCGCTGGCTCCTTTGTTGCTGCCGGTCAGGCCGACGGGGACGGGCGGCGCCCCTTGAAGTCAGGGGACCCACCGAGCGGGGTCCCCGCCACGCCACGTACGAGGCGACAGCCTATGAGCAGGGGCGTTGCCGGTGTAATGCAGCAACCTTGCGTATACCTGCAAGATCATTGCGTTCCTCCGGACTCGATGGGTGTTCGTTGCACGGCGGCTGTGAACCATTGCGCGCGGCCGGCCCACCGCCGCCCCGCCCCACCCGGCGCACCGACGGGTGCCCGGACACGCCGAACGGCCCCCGTGTTCCCGAGGCGGGACAACGGGGGCCGTGCGGAGGGAAGTTGACTCAGTTCCAGCTGGCGTGCAGCGGCTTGCCCTCGGCGTAGCCGGCGGCGCTCTGGATACCGACGACGGCCTTCTCGGCGAACTCCTCCAGGGAGGCCGCGCCGGCGTAGGTGCAGGAGGAGCGGACGCCCGCGATGATCGAGTCGATCAGGTCCTCCACGCCGGGGCGGGCCGGGTCGAGGAACATCCGGGAGGTGGAGATGCCCTCCTCGAACAGGCCCTTGCGGGCGCGGTCGTACGCCGACTCCTCGGACGTGCGGTTGGCCACCGCACGCGCGGACGCCATGCCGAACGACTCCTTGTAGAAACGCCCGTCGGCGTCCTGCTGGAGGTCGCCCGGCGACTCGTACGTCCCGGCGAACCACGAGCCGACCATCACGTTGGAGGCACCGGCCGCCAGCGCCATCGCCACGTCGCGCGGGTGCCGGACACCGCCGTCGGCCCACACGTGCTTGCCGTACTTCTTCGCCTCGGCGGCGCACTCCAGCACCGCCGAGAACTGCGGCCGGCCCACGCCGGTCATCATCCGGGTGGTGCACATGGCGCCGGGTCCCACACCGACCTTGACGATGTCGGCGCCCGCCTCGATCAGGTCGCGCACACCCTGCGCGGAGACGATGTTGCCGGCCACGATCGGCACCTGCGGGTCGAGGGCGCGCACCAGCTTGACTGCGCTGATCATCGACTCCTGGTGGCCGTGCGCGGTGTCGATGACGAGCGTGTCCACGCCCGCGTCGAGCAACTGCTTGGCCTTGCCCGCGACATCGCCGTTGATGCCGACGGCGGCGGCGATGCGCAGCTTGCCGTTCGCGTCGACGGCCGGCGTGTAGAGCGTGGCGCGCAGCGCGCCGTTGCGGGTGAGGATGCCGGCGAGCTTGCCGTCGGCGTCGACGGCGGGGGCGTAGCGCCGGTTGTGGTGGTCGAGGGTGTTGAACGCCTCGCGCGGGTCCATGTCGGCGTCGAGCAGCAGCAGCTCGTCCTTGGACATGACCACTTCGAGCTGGGTGAAGCGGTCGACACCGGTGAGGTCCCGGTCGGTGACGACACCGATCGGGCGGTTCTCCTCGTCGACGACCACGCCGGCGTTGTGGGCCCGCTTGGGCAGCAGGGAGAGCGCGTCGGCGACGGTCTGGTGCGGGGCGAGCACGATGGGGGTGTCGAGGACCAGGTGGCGGCTCTTCACCCAGGAGACCACCTCGGTGACGACGTCGATCGGGATGTCCTGCGGGATGACCACGAGGCCGCCGCGCCGGGCCAGGGTCTCGGCCATGCGGCGGCCGGCGATGGCGGTCATGTTGGCGACGACGAGCGGAATCGTGGTGCCCGTGCCGTCCGGGGAGCTGAGGTCCACGCCCTGACGGGAGCCGACCGCGCTGCGGCTCGGCACCATGAACACGTCGTCGTACGTCAGGTCGTACGAGGGCTGGATGTCATTGAGGAAACGCACGTGCTGCACATCCCAGTCGATCAGAGGTGGCCCCCGGACAGGTCAGCCAGGGGAGAAGAGCACGTACTTCATTGTCCCATGTCGGCCGGAACGTGATGCCCGGTGACTTCATCCAGGCAGGTCAGGGGGGCCTAGGAGGATCCTCCAAGGGCGAGCGCCACGGTCAGCCCCGCAGCCGCGTCCGCGGCCTGCGCGAACACCTCCTGGGCGGTCTCCCACTCCCCGGGCCGCGCCCGCGCGTACGCCCGCCAGTTCCGTACGACGACCAGCAGCCCCCGCTCGGCCGCGTCCCCGGGCCAGACACCCTGGTCGGAGAGGCTGTCGGCGAGCGCGTCCCAGTTGCGACCGAACCAGCCGGGCAACTCGAGCGCCGCGGCACAGCGGTCCATCAGGCCCGCCTTGTCCGTGACCCCGTCGAGGTCGAGGGTCACCACGCGATCCGTCATCCCCGCACCCATCGTCGTCGCGGACGGGACGAACCATGGCGGCGCGCCACCACGGCTCTCCCCGTCCGACCATCCGTCAGGGGCCGTCCGGATCGGCCCTGTTCAGCGCCGGCCGCGGCGTCGGCCCGGCCGCCATCAGGCAGTCGGCCGCGGACGTGTCCGTGACCAGGCTGGTGACGAGCCCCGACCGCAGCACCGCGTCGATGGCGGCCGCCTTGCGCTGCCCACCCGCTATCGCGACGACCTCGGGGATACGGCGCAGCTGGTCGGCCTTGACCGTGATGCACCGCTCCCCCAGGTCCCGTCCGACCCGGCGGCCGTCGGAGTCGAAGAGGTGCGCGGACATCTCGGCGGCGACACCGAGGGACGCGTAGTGGGAGCGCTCCTCGTCGCTGAGCATGTCGTGCACCGTGGAGATGCCGGGCTCCCAGGAGCCGATCGAGACGCAGGCGACCGTGACCTTGTCGAAGTACTCGAAGGCCCGGGCGATCCCGGTCTGGTGACGCAGCGCGGCCGCGGTGGCGGCGTCCGGCAGCAGCATCGGCGCGTAGATGGGATGGGCGTCGCCGCCGGAGACCTGCGCGGCCCGGCGGACCGCCTCGACCGAGCCGCGCTCGGCGGTCCCGGCGTCGTAGACACCCGTCAGCTGCACGACCGTGCAGGGCGGCAGCTTGTCGAGGGCGGCGGCCATGTGGATGGTGGACCGGCCCCAGGCCAGCCCGAGCACATCGCCCTCGTTGACCAGCTCGCCGAGCAGGTCGGCGGCCACCTCGCCCAGGTTCTCGGGGTCGGGGGTCTCCTCGGCCTCGGCCGGCGACTCGACCACGACGGCGTGTCTGAGGCCGTACCGGGCGCGCAGCGCGTCCGAGCGCTCGGCGTCCAGTTCGGCCGGGACACGGATCTCGATGCGTACGAGATCCCGTTCGAGGGCGGTCTCCAGGACCCGGGCCACCTTGAAGCGGCTGACGCCGAACTCCTCCGCGATCTGGATCTTGGACTTGCCCTCGAGGTAGAAGCGGCGGGCCATGGCCGCCGCCTGCACCAGCTCTGCGGGTCCCATCCGCATGGCTGACCGGCCCGCCGACATACCCGACACGGCGATCTCCTCACTGCTGTTCACACTCTGGATTCGCCGTTCATCCTTGCAGATCCGGCGCTCTTGATCAGCCCTGCTGGGCGCCCGACGGGCGCCGTTCACGTAACCGTGGCTCAGTGGTCGCACGCCCATGCCGCGTGCTTCGTCGCGGCCTCCGCCCTGGCGCGCAGAGCCTGCACCGCGGCGGCCGGGTCGTCGGCCCCGTACACGGCGGATCCGGCCACGAACACGTCGGCGCCCGCTTCCGCGCAGCGTTCGATGGTCGCGTCCGAGACTCCGCCGTCGACCTGCAGCCACAGCTCCAGACCGTGCTTCCCGATCAGTTCACGGGTGCGGCGGATCTTCGGCAGCATGATGTCGAGAAACGCCTGCCCGCCGAAGCCCGGCTCGACGGTCATGATCAGCAGCATGTCGAGCTCGGGCAGCAGATCCTCGTACGGCTCGATGGGCGTCGCCGGCTTCAGCGCCATGGACGCCCGGGCGCCCTTCGCCCGGATCTCCCTGGCCAGCCGGACCGGCGCGGCGGCCGCCTCGATGTGGAAGGTGACCGAGGAGGCGCCCGCCTCCACGTACTGCGGGGCCCACCGGTCGGGGGCCTCGATCATCAGATGGCAGTCCAGCGGGGTGTCCGTCGCACGGGCCAGCGACTCCACGACCGGCACGCCGAGCGTGAGGTTCGGGACGAAATGGTTGTCCATGACGTCGACGTGGAGCCAGTCGGCCCCTTCGACCGCCCGCGCCTCGTCGGCGAGACGAGCGAAGTCGGCGGACAGGATGCTGGGGTTGATCTGCGCGGCCATGACCTAAGCGTGCCATGTCCCTGCACGGATGTTCGCGTCGGTCGGGATATGGGGACGCTCTTCGGATGTTCCGCCCGGCCCCGGGGGCCGTCAGCCCGTGCGCCGGACGACCGCCAGATACATCGCGTCCGTCCCGTGCCGATGCGGCCACAGCTGTACGTCCGGCCCGTCCCCGAGGTCCGGCACGCCCGGCAGCAGCGGCCTGACGTCGACCAGCTCCGTCTGCGGGAACTGCTTGAGCACGTCCGCGACCACGGCCCGGGTCTCCGCCAGGTGCGGCGAGCAGGTGGCGTACCCGACGACACCGCCGACCCGCACGGACTCCAGAGCCGTCCGCAGCAGCCCGCGCTGCAGCGGGGCGAAGCCCTCGAGGTCCTCCGGGCGGCGCCGCCACCGGGCCTCGGGCCGCCGGCGCAGCGCGCCGAGACCGGTGCACGGCACGTCCATCAGCACCCGGTCGAACGAGCCGGGCCGCCACGGCGGCCGGGTCCCGTCGGCGGCGATGACCTGGTACGGGCCGGGGTTGCCGTGCAGCGCCTTGGCCACCAGCCCGGCCCGGTGCGGCTGCTTCTCCGAGGCGAGCAGCATGGCCCCGCGCTCGGCGGCGAGGGCGGCGAGCAACGCCGCCTTGCCGCCCGGTCCCGCACACCCGTCCAGCCACTTCTCGTCGGGCCCGTCGAGCGGGGCGTTCGCGAGCGCCAGCGCGACCAGCTGGCTCCCCTCGTCCTGCACACCGGCCCGGCCGTCCCGCACGGCCTCGATCGACCCGGGCTCACCGCCCTCGGTGAGCCGCACGGCGTACGGCGACCAGCGCCCCGGCACGGCGGCGTCCTCGCGCACCAACTCGTCGGCCGTGGCCCGCCCCGGCCGCGCGACCAGCGTCACCTCGGGCCGCTCGTTGTCGGCGGCCAGCAGTTCCTCGATGCCGGCCCGGCCACCGCCGAGCGAGTCCCACAGCGCGGAGACGACCCAGCGCGGGTGCGAGTGCACGACGGCGAGGTGGTCCTCGGGATCCTCGTCGTAGGGCGGCGCGACGCGCTCCAGCCATCCGTCGAGGTCGTGCTGCGCGACCTTGCGCAGCACGGCGTTCACGAACTTGGCCCGCCCGTCGCCGAGCACGACCCGGGCCAGCTCCACGGTGGCGGAGACGGCCGCGTGCGTGGGGATCCGCGTCCCGAGCAACTGGTGCGCGCCGAGGCTCAGCACGTCCAGGACCGGCGGATCGACCTCCCTGAGCGGCCGGTCGACGCACTCCGCGATCACGGCGTCGTACGTCCCCTGCCGGCGCAGCGTCCCGTACACCAGCTCGGTCGCCAGCGCCGCGTCCCGCCCGTCGAAGTCCGCGCCCTCCCGCGCCTTGCGCAGCAGCGGCGGCAGCACCAGGTTGGCGTACGCGTCCCTCTCGTCCACGGCCCGCAGCGCCTCGAAGGCGAGGATGCGGACGGGGTCCTTCTTGGGCCGGCGATAGGGCTTGCCGTGCGTGCGGGGCCGACGGGAGGTGTCGCTCACGTAAAGGTGCTCCGGATTTCTGTCTGCGGTGTGCACCCAGCGTACGTCGCACGGCCCTGGACGGCGGCTCAGCCCCCGAGCGTCTCCCCGTCCGCGATCCGCACCCCGCGCGCCCAGTCCGCGGCCCGCATCGGCTTCTTGCCCTGGGCCTGCACCCACAGCAGCTCGACGGCGTACGAGCCGGTGCCGGCGTACACGTTGTTCTTTCCGACGGACAGCTGCCCCGGGGCGAGGTCCGTCCGGTCGGGGACCGGGGCGACCTGCACGAGCTTGAGGCGCTCACCTCGGAAGCCGGTCCAGGCACCGGGCGCGGGGGTGCAGCCGCGCACGACCCGGTCGACGCGCAGGGCGGGGGTCGCCCAGTCGACCCGGGCGTCCTCGACGGTGATCTTCGGCGCGACGGTCACCCCGTCCGCGGGCTGCGGTACGGCCTTCAGGGTGCCGTCCGCGATGCCGTCCATGGTCGCGGCGAGCAGCCCGGCGCCGGCGAAGGCGAGCCGCGTCAGCAGGTCGCCGCTGGTGTCGGTGGGGCGGATCGTCTCGGTCAGGGTGCCGTAGACGGGCCCCGAGTCGAGGCCCTCCTCGATGAGGAAGGTGGAGGCGCCGGTGATCTCGTCGCCGGACATGATGGAGTGCTGCACGGGCGCGGCGCCGCGCCAGGCGGGCAGCAGCGAGAAGTGCAGATTGACCCAGCCGTGGGCGGGGATGTCGAGGGCGACCCGGGGCAGCAGCGCGCCGTACGCCACGACCGGACAGCAGTCCGGCCCGATCTCACGCAGCCGCTCCAGGAACTCCGGCTCCCGCGGCCTGGCCGGCTTCAGCACCTCGATGCCGGCCTCCTCGGCCCGCTCCGCCACGGGCGACGCGACCAGCCTGCGCCCGCGCCCGGCCGGCGCGTCCGGCCGCGTGACGACGGCGACCACCTCGTGCCGCCCGGAGTCGAGCAGGGCGTCCAGAGCGGGAACAGCGACCTCGGGGGTACCGGCGAAGACAAGCTTCATGTGCGGACACGGGCCTCTCGGCTGGGGTTGGTCAGGGCAACGCACAAGTCTATTGCGCGGCCCGCCGATTGCCCGCTCAGCCTCCTGCACCGCTGGAAACCGGTGGTGCCCGGGAGGGGGGACGGACCCCCAGCGCGCCACCTCATGGGACGGCGCGCGCATATGCCCCCGCGCCCCCATACCGTGACCACCGGCCCCCGAACGCGTTGGTCAAGAAAGAGTTGACCAACGGGCCGCACCAGCGGCCCGATCCTTTCTCCTCAACGCCGGTTCGAGAGGCTTGTTCATGGCCGACCACGCAACCCACGACGCCCAGGCTCGGGCCAGCCTGCACTTGCTGGTGCGGGACATCGAGCGGGTCCGCCGGCAGGTGGACGCACTGCGCACCCTCACCGCCCAGCTGGGCAACGTCTACCGCCCGCGCCGCTCCGGTCCCTCCACGGGCTTCGTCGTCTACGGACGCGCCCCAGCCCCGACGGTCCGTCTCGCCCAGGAACTGCGGGACAGTGTCGAGACCCTGGTCACGGCCGCGGTCGACTTCGACCGGTCGCTGGGCTTCTCGTGGGACGCGGTGGGCTCCGCCCTCGGAGTCACCAAGCAGGCGGTGCACCGCCGCTACGGCTCCCGCCGCGCCACCACGCAGGCCGCGGCCGAGGCCGAGCGGAGCACGGAACCGGCGGTGACCCGCGCGGTGAACGTAGGCGCCGTCCTCCCCACGGTGCCGACGGTTCCCGCGGCCCGCTCCATGCCGACCCAGCCGACGGCGGGCAGCCCGTCGCTCCGCGAAGAGGTCCGGCCGACCGCCTTCCCCGGCCCCCGCAACGGCTGACCCCACCCCCACCCCACGGCTGCCAGACCCGCCCTCCCGGCGACGCCCGGGAGGGCAGCCGTACGAAAGAGGCCAGGCCTTGTCCGCGTCCCGCGTCCCGCGCAGACAGCGATGTCGGCCACGAGCTTCACCCGAGACCGCGAGGCCGGCCGCGTCGACGGCCGGGAGAACATCCGCGTCGGCCCCAGCTCGGAAAAGGCGCCGACCTCAGGCCCCCACGGACAGTGGGCCAGGCCCCCGTGAGGACCTGCCGCACGGACAGTCATCCAGGGCCGCCGCAGTGAGCGCCCGCCGCACGGGGTGCCACCACCCAGTCCCCGTCCGCGAGGGGGCGCCGCACCGGCAGTCGTCCGAGGCCACCACAGTGAGCGCCCGCCGCACCTAGAGCCACCCAGCCCCCCTCGGCAAGGGGGCGCCGCACCAGCAGTCACGCCGTCCGCAACGACGAGGACCCGCCTCAGCGGCAGCAGCCCAGCCCCCCACCGCGAGCGCCCACCACACCAGCAGCCACGCGGACCCCCACCCCCCAGGCACCCGCCCGAGCACCCATACGAGCGCCCACCACACGGGCAGCCCCCGCACCCACACGGCAAGCCCCCCACCCCCGCCCCCGCCTGCCCCCCTACCGCCCGAGCCCACCGCTCACGTCCCGGTCGCCCGCCATCACCGGCGTCACAGCCCTCACCCGATGTCCGGTGGGTCGATCCGCACCCAGACCGCCACCCCGCTCCCCCGAGCCATCCGTGCCGCCTGCGCGGCCTTCAGCGCGGCGGCCAGCGCCGAACCCCGCCCCGGCGGGACCCGGACCAGCCCCCGCACCCACTGCTCCCCGGCCGGCGGCGCCCCGGCCCGCCGCGAGCGGCTCGCCGCGAGCGGTGTGACGGGCAGGGGCACGGGGCCCAACACCTCCGCCTCCGGCGGCAGTTCGACCATCTGCAGGAATTCCGTGACCACCTCCGGCGAACCCGACACGGCCGCCATCCGCGACACCGGCGGGAACCCCAGCTCCGCCCGCTCGGCCAGCTCCCGTACCGCATGGCCCACGGGATCCCACCGCACCAGCGCCTGCACGGGCCGCAACGTGGGCTCGGCGACGACGACCACGGTCCCCCCGTCACCCTGCGGCCGCACCAGCGCCGAGGCCGCGATCCAGCGCCGCAGCGCGTCCTCACCGGCCCGCAGATCCGGCCGCCCGAGCATGGCCCACCCGTCGAGCAGCAGCGCCGCCGCGTACCCGCCCTCGGCCACCGGCTCGGCCCCCGGCGTGCTCACCACCAGCGCCGGTGCCCCCGGCACCGTGTCCAGCACATGCTCGCGCCCCGACGTTCGCACCGGCACGGCGGGAAACGCCCGCCCCAGCTCCTCGGCGGTCCGCCGCGCACCCACGACCTGCGCCCGCAACCGGAACCCCCCGCACTCCGGGCAGTGCCACGAACCCTCCTCGCGCCCGCACCACCCGCAGCGCGGCGCCCCCGCGTCCCGCGCCTCCAGCGGCCCGGCACAGTGCCGGCACCGCGCGGGCGCCCGGCACTGCGCGCAGGCCATCCGCGGCACATAGCCCCGCCGCGGCACCTGCACCAGCACCGGCCCGAGCCGCAGCCCGTCCCTGACCACCTGCCAGGCCAGGCTCGGCAGCCGTGCGGCCCGTGCGGCCTCGTCGCGCGCGAGATCCTGGTCCCCCACCGTCCGCACCAACGGTGCGGCGGCCCGCACCTGCTCCCGCACGGCGACCAGCGGCCGCGCCCACCCGCTCTCCACGAGCTGCGCGGCCTCGACGGTGCAGCTCCAACCGCCCAGCAGGAACGCGCACTTGTCCTGGGCGGCACG
This sequence comes from Streptomyces sp. NPDC059861, assembly GCF_042731435.1. Classification (NCBI taxonomy): domain Bacteria; kingdom Bacillati; phylum Actinomycetota; class Actinomycetes; order Kitasatosporales; family Streptomycetaceae; genus Streptomyces; species Streptomyces sp. NPDC059861. Next base: position 102,274 of record NZ_JBHWJQ010000024.1, read on the forward strand.
CAGCAACAGCACGTCCCTCGTATGCGGCTGCGGAGCGTGCTGCTCGCTGTGGCTGTCGTCCCCGTCGTCCCAGACGGCGACCAGCCCGAGATCCTGGACGGGCGCGAACATCGCGGCGCGCGTCCCCACCACGGCCCGTACCGACCCGCGCCGCACGGCGAGCCACTGCCGGTACCGCTTCTCGGGACCCGCGTCGGCGGTCAACAACGCGTGCCGCCCCTCACCCAGCAGAGCCGTCAACTCCGCGTCGACCCGAGAGGCGGTCCGTCCATCCGGTACGACAACCAGCGCACCGCGTCCCGAGGCCAGTGTGGCGGCGACGGCCCGGGCCAGTTCGGCACTCCACGCGGGGCCGGGCAGGGCGTTCCACACGGCCCGTGGAGCGCCCCCGGAGGCCAGCGCGGCCAGGAACGCCGCCCCGTTCTCGTAGCGCGCCCAGGACCCCGCCTCGGGCGCCGGGGGCGGCGGCAGCGGCGCGGGCGACGGTCGCTGCTCGGCCCGGGCGCTGCGCGGTGGCACGGCGAGCTGCAGTACGTCGGCGAGGCTTCCGGCGTACCGGTCGGCGACGGCCCGGGCCAGTCCCAGCAGCTCCTCGCTCAGCACCGGCTCCGGGGAGACCACCTGCGCCAGCGCCGCCAGCGGCCCCGCGTAGTCCGACTCGGCCAGCCGCTCGACGAGGAACCCGTCGATCAGGCCCCCACCCTCACGGCGCCCTTCCCGCACCCGGTGCCGCCCGGCCCCGAACCGCACCCGCACCCGCACACCGGGCTGTGCGTCGGCGTCAAGCTCCTCGGGCACGGCGTAGTCGAAGTAGCGGTCGAGGTGCAGCACGCCCTTGTCCACGAGCACCCGCGCGACGGGCAACTCCTTGGCCAGCGCGGCCCCTCGCCAGGTACGGGGCTTGGCCCGGGGCGTGCCGGCCCTGCGGACGCTCTCCCGGATGAACGCGAGCTGCTCCGGCGGCGCGCCCTCCGCGCCGCCGTTCCCCTGGCTGTTCTCGCTGCTCACGCTTGCATTCTTACCAAACGCCACTGACAACCGACGGGCGAGTGTCCCGGGCGGCCCCGGAACCGGCGAGGCCCGGCCCCCCGAAGGGAACCGGGCCTCGCGTGAAGCGGAGTGGCCCTGCCGGGGACCTACAGCCCCGCGGCCGCGCGCAGCGCGTCCACGCGGTCCGTGCGCTCCCAGGTGAACTCGGGAAGCTCACGGCCGAAGTGGCCGTACGCCGCGGTCTGGGCGTAGATCGGGCGGAGCAGGTCGAGGTCGCGGATGATGGCGGCCGGACGGAGGTCGAAGACCTCCTCGATCGCCTTCTCGATCTTCTCGGTCTCGACCTTGTGGGTGCCGAAGGTCTCGACGAACAGACCGACCGGCTCGGCCTTGCCGATGGCGTACGCCACCTGGACCTCGCAGCGGGACGCCAGACCCGCGGCGACGACGTTCTTGGCGACCCAGCGCATCGCGTACGCGGCCGAGCGGTCCACCTTGGACGGGTCCTTGCCGGAGAAGGCGCCGCCGCCGTGGCGGGCCATGCCGCCGTAGGTGTCGATGATGATCTTGCGGCCGGTGAGGCCGGCGTCACCCATCGGGCCACCGATCTCGAAGCGGCCGGTGGGGTTGACCAGCAGGCGGTAGCCCTCGGTGTCGAGCTTGATGCCGTCGTCCAGGAGCGCCTTCAGCTCCGGCTCCACGACGAACTCGCGGATGTCGGGCGCGAGCAGCGACTCGAGGTCGATGTCGCTGGCGTGCTGCGAGGAGACGACGACCGTGTCGAGGCGGACGGCCTTGTCGCCGTCGTACTCGATGGTGACCTGGGTCTTCCCGTCCGGCCGCAGGTAGGGGATCGTGCCGTTCTTGCGCACGTCGGAGAGGCGCTTCGACAGGCGGTGCGCCAGGAAGATCGGCAGCGGCATCAGGGTCGGCGTCTCGTCCGAGGCGTAGCCGAACATCAGGCCCTGGTCACCGGCGCCCTGCCGGTCCAGCTCGTCGTCGTCGCCCTCGACCCGGCTCTCGTACGCCGTGTCCACACCCTGCGCGATGTCCGGGGACTGCGCGCCGATCGACACCGAGACACCGCAGGAGGCGCCGTCGAACCCCTTCTTCGAGGAGTCGTAGCCGATGTCCAGGATCTTCTCCCGGACCAGCTGCGGAATCGGCGCGTAGGCCTTGGTCGTGACCTCTCCGGCCACGTGCACCAGACCGGTGGTGATCAGTGTCTCGACGGCGACCCGGGACGACGGGTCCTCGCGCAGGAGCGCGTCGAGAATGGTGTCGCTGATCTGGTCAGCGATCTTGTCGGGGTGACCCTCGGTCACAGACTCCGAGGTGAACAGGCGACGGGACACAACGCTCCCTGGGGTTGCAGCGGCTGCTGGCTGATCATTGGTGGACGGGACGGGAGCTGCGCCCGCCGACGTCCGAGAACAGTTTATCGGTCGCTCTCCGCCACGGGGCCACCGTCTCGCCTCTCGGGAGCGCTGGGACCTGCGGCACGGGCATTCTGCCCAATGTGCGGCGAGGTTGGCCAGGGCCGCCACGCCCGAATGGACGCAACCAGGGGCGCGGAACCGGCCTTGCGCGAGTCACCCCAGACGTTCGGCGACGAGATCCCAGACCGTGTCGGCCAGCGCTTCCTTGGGGCCGTACGGCACGGGCGTCTCGCTGCCGTCGGCGCCCAGCACCACCGCCTCGTTCTGCTCCGAGCCGAAGGTCTTGCGCTCGCCCACCTCGTTGACCACGAGCAGGTCGCAGCCCTTGCGCTCCAGCTTCCTGCGCCCGTTGGCGAGGACGTCGTCGGTCTCGGCGGCGAAGCCGACGACCACCTGTCCCGGGCGGGCGCGGTCGGCTGAGATCTCCGCGAGGATGTCCGGATTCCGCACGAGCACCACGGGCTCCGGGTCCTGGCCGTCCTGCTTCTTGATCTTCCCGGACGCGTACGTCGCGGGACGGAAGTCGGCGACGGCGGCGGCCATGACGACGGCGTCGGCGTCCGCCGCCGCCTTCAGCACCGCCTCGCGCAGTTGCACGGCCGTGCCGACCTGCACGACGTCGACGCCCGCCGGGTCGGGCAGCCCGGTCGTGTTCGCGGCGACCAGCGTGACGCGGGCGCCCCGGGCGGCGGCCGTGCGGGCCAGGGCGTAGCCCTGCTTGCCGGAGGAGCGGTTGCCGAGGAAGCGGACCGGGTCGAGCGGCTCGCGGGTGCCTCCGGCGCTGACGACGACATGGCGGCCCTTGAGGTCCGGCTCGGCGGCACCGCGGGCCAGCACCCGGCGGCAGACCTCGAAGATCTCGCCCGGGTCGGGCAGTCGGCCCTTGCCGGTGTCGACGCCGGTGAGGCGGCCGACGGCGGGCTCGATGACGACCGCGCCCCGGCGGCGCAGGGTCGCCACGTTCTCCTGGGTGGCCGGGTGCTCCCACATCTCCGTGTGCATCGCGGGGGCGAACACGACCGGGCAGCGCGCGGTGAGCAAGGTGTTCGTCAGCAGGTCGTCGGCGAGGCCGTGGGCGGCCTTGGCGAGCATGTCGGCGGTGGCCGGGGCGACGACCACCAGGTCGGCTTGCTGGCCGATGCGGACGTGCGGCACCTCGTGGACGTCGTTCCAGACCTCGGTGGAGACCGGGTGGCCGGAGAGCGCGGACCAGGTCGCGGCGCCCACGAAGTGCAGCGCGGAGGCGGTGGGCACGACTCGTACGTCGTGGCCCGACTCCGTCAGCCGCCGCAGCAGCTCACAGGCCTTGTACGCGGCGATGCCGCCGCTCACCCCCAGCACGACCTTGGGCTTGTCCACCGTGTCTCCCCGGACTCGACGTGTACCGCGTGCGCCGGTATGCGCCGCGTACGCGTCTATGACACACCACAGGCCCGGCGGACGCGCCGCCGGGCCTGTGGATGAGTCTGCCGCAAGCAGGAAGTACTACTGCGCCGGGCCTTCGACGGCCTCGGACGTCAGCAGCCCCGCGTTGATCTCGCGCAGCGCGATCGAGAGGGGCTTCTCGTGGACGTGGGTGTCGACGAGCGGACCGACGTACTCGAGGAGGCCCTCGCCGAGCTGCGAGTAGTACGCGTTGATCTGGCGGGCCCGCTTGGCCGCGTAGATCACGAGGCTGTACTTCGAGTCGGTGGCCTCGAGGAGCTCGTCGATCGGCGGGTTGATGATGCCCTCGGGCGCGGAGATGGAAGAGGACACGCTCTACCTTCCGATGGATGGGAAAGAATCAGGATGCATGATCAATCACGATCACACAACGTCCATCAAGGCTAGCAGCTCACGCGCCACGTCCTCGACGGAGGTGTTGACCAGGGTCTCGTCGAACTCCGACTCGGCCGCCAGCTCGACCTTCGCGGCCGCCAGGCGGCGCTCGATCACCTCGGGCGGCTCGGTGCCCCGGCCGGTGAGCCTGCGCACCAGCTCCTCCCAGGAGGGCGGAGCGAGGAACACCAGCTGGGCCTCGGGCATGGAGTCCCGCACCTGCCGGGCACCCTGGAGGTCGATCTCCAGCAGGACGGGCTCACCCTTCTCCAGCCGTTCCAGCACGGCCGCGCGCGGCGTGCCGTAGCGGTTGCCGGCGAACTCGGCCCACTCGAGCAGCTCGCCGTTGGCGATCAGCTTGTCCATCTCCTCGTCCGTGACGAAGAAGTAGTGGACACCGGGCTGCTCGCCGGGGCGTGGCCTGCGGGTCGTCGCCGACACCGAGAGCCAGACCTCGGGGTGTTCCTTGCGCATATGAGCGACGACCGTGCTCTTGCCGACCCCGGAGGGTCCGGAGAGCACGGTCAGCCGCGGACGTTCAGTCATGCAGCGATTATTCCAGCTGTCCCGGAGTGCCCGGGACCATGCCCGGAGTCCTCCGATGGGTCAGGAACCGGTGCTGCCGAACTCGCGCTCGAGTGAGGCGATCTGGTTGGAACCGAGACCACGCACGCGGCGGCTCTCGGAGATACCGAGTCGCTCCATGATCTGCTTGGCGCGGACCTTGCCCACGCCCGGCAGGGACTCGAGGAGAGCGGAGACCTTCATCTTGCCGATGACGTCGTTCTCCTGGCCCTGCTTGATGACCTCGTGAAGGGAGGCGCCGGAGTGCTTGAGTCGATTCTTGACCTCGGCCCGCTCCCGGCGAGCCGCGGCGGCCTTTTCGAGCGCGGCTGCGCGCTGTTCGGGGGTAAGGGGCGGAAGAGCCACGCCTACGTCACCTCGGATGTCGAACTGTCGGATACGGACCGGTGAGGAACCTAGTCGCCCCACACCTGGGGAGCTACGAGCAACACGCTGCCCGTTCTCCCCCACTGACTTGCGGGGCGCGGGAGGTGCCCCCACTCGTCGGAGACTAGCGGTCAAGTCCGCCAGAGTCAGCGAGAACAGCGGAAAAGTCCTGGTCAGCCTCTGTCAGGACAGGATATTTCAGACATACTGCCCTGGATTTGAGGATGTATCCAGCCTCAAGCCCTCCTCGAACCCTGGTCGGGGCATTCAGGCCGCCGCCACCGCGGCCCGGATCTCCTCCGCGAAACGATCCGCGGCGGTACGCAGAGCGACCACGTCGGGACCGTGCCGCAGCACGCCCCGGCTGACGTTCGGCACGACATTGCGCACGGCGGCCCCGAAGACCCCGGGCAGGTCGGCCGGAGTGGCCCCCTGGGCACCGATGCCGGGTGCGAGCAGGGGACCGTTGACGGCGAGGTCGTACGACGAGAGGTCACCGAGGGTGGCGCCGACGACCGCGCCGAAGGAGCCCATCGGCTCCTCCCCCGCGTTCTCGGCGGCCAGGTGGGCCAGTACGGTCGCGCCGACGGTACGGCCGTCGGCGCGCACCGCGTGCTGGACCTCGGCGCCCTCGGGATTGGAGGTCAGGGCCAGCACGAACAGGCCCGCGCCGTTTGCCCGCGCCAGCTCCACGGCCGGCTTCAGCGACCCGTAGCCGAGGTACGGCGAGACGGTCAGCGCGTCGGAGAACAGCGGGGCGTCCTTGCGCAGGAAGGACTCGGCGTACGCGGCCATGGTGGAGCCGATGTCGCCGCGCTTGGCGTCCATGACGACCAGCGCGCCGGCCGCCCGCGCCTCCTCGACGGCCTTCTCCAGCACGGCCACGCCGCGCGAGCCGAAGCGCTCGAAGAAGGCGCTCTGCGGCTTGAGGACGGCGACCCGGTCGGCCATCGCCTCGACGACCGTGCGGCTGAACCGCTCCAGGCCGGCGACGTCGTCGTTCAGGCCCCAGTCGGCGAGCAGGGAGGCGTGCGGGTCGATGCCGACGCAGAGCGGGCCGCGTTCGTCCATGGCGCGGCGCAGGCGTGCGCCGAAGGGTTCCAGGCTCATGTGGCCTTCCTCACATCGGCGCCGACGGCGTCGGCGAGCGTGGCGTACGGGCTCGTGCGCAGGCGGGCGGCGAGGCCCTTGTGGATCGCGCGGGCCCAGAAGGGCCCCTCGTAGACGAAGGCGCTGTATCCCTGCACCAGGGTGGCGCCGGCCAGGATGCGCTGCCAGGCGTCCTCGGCGTTCTCGACGCCGCCCACGCCGATCAGGGTGATGCGGTCGCCCACGCGCGCGTACAGGCGGCGCAGCACCTCCAGGGAGCGGGCCTTCAGCGGGGCGCCGGAGAGGCCGCCGACCTCCTTGACCAGCGAGGGGTCGGCCTTCAGGCCCAGCCCCGCGCGCGCGATGGTGGTGTTCGTGGCGATGATCCCGTCCAGGGCCAGCTCGACGGCGAGGTCGGCGACGGCGTCGACGTCCTCGTCGGCCAGGTCGGGCGCGATCTTCACCAGGAGCGGGACGCGCCGGGAGGTGACCATGCGGTCGGCGGCCTCGCGGACGGCGGTCAACAGGGGCCGCAGGTGGTCGACGGCCTGCAGGTTGCGCAGCCCCGGCGTGTTGGGCGAGGAGACGTTCACGACGAGGTAGTCGGCGTACGGCGCCAGCCGCTCCGCGGACTTCACGTAGTCCAGGACGGCCTCGGCCTCGGGGACCACCTTGGTCTTGCCGATGTTGACGCCCACGACGGTCCGGAAGACCGGCTCACGCGCCGCCAGGCGGGCGGCGACGGCCAGCGAGCCGTCGTTGTTGAAGCCCATGCGGTTGATCAGCGCGCGGTCCGGGACCAGCCGGAACAGCCGCTTCCCGGGGTTGCCGGGCTGCGCCTCACCCGTCACCGTGCCGATCTCGACGTGGTCGAAGCCCAGCATCGACATGCCGTCGATGGCCACGGCGTTCTTGTCGAACCCGGCGGCGAGCCCGAAGGGGCCGTGCATGCGCAGGCCGAGGGCCTCCGTGCGCAGCTCCTTGTACCGGGGTGCCAGCACGGCCGCGACGAAGGTGCGCAGCACGGGGACGCGGACGGCGAGGCGGATCCAGCGGAAGGCGAGGTGGTGCGCCCGCTCCGCGTCCATGCGCCTGAAGACGAGACTGAAGAAGATCTTGTACATGTGTCCTCACGAAGACGGGTGTCCTCACGAAGAGGGGGACACCGTTTCCGGTGTCCCCCTCAGAGCGGTCAGTCGCGGGCCGCGGTCAGCACTTCCGCGTGTTCCTGGAGCGATCGGACGCCCACGCCCCCGTGGTTGAGCGCGTCGATGCCCTGGACGGCGGCGGCGAGCGCCTGGACGGTCGTCAGGCACGGCACGGACCGCGCCACGGCCGCCGTACGGATGTCGTAGCCGTCGAGGCGGCCGCCGGTGCCGTACGGGGTGTTGACGATGAGGTCGACCTCGCCGTCGTGGATGAGCTGGACGATGGTCTTCTCGCCGTTCGGGCCGGTGCCCTCGGACTGCTTGCGCACGACGGTGGCGTGGATGCCGTTGCGCTTGAGCACCTCGGCCGTGCCGGACGTGGCGAGCAACTCGAAGCCGTGCGCGACCAGTTCACGCGCGGGGAAGATCATCGAGCGCTTGTCGCGGTTGGCGACCGAGATGAACGCGCGGCCCTTGGTGGGCAGCGGGCCGTAGGCGGCGGCCTGCGACTTGGCGTACGCCGTGCCGAAGACCGAGTCGATGCCCATGACCTCGCCGGTGGAGCGCATCTCCGGGCCGAGGACGGTGTCCACGCCGCGCCCCGAGGTGTCCCGGAAGCGGCTCCAGGGCATCACGGCCTCCTTGACGGAGATCGGCGCGTCCAGCGGCAGCTCGCCGCCGTCCCCCTGGGCGGGCAGCAGGCCCTCGGCGCGCAGCTCCGCGATGGTCTCGCCCAGCGAGATCCGGGCGGCGGCCTTGGCCAGCGGCACCGCGGTCGCCTTCGACGTGAAGGGGACCGTGCGGGACGCGCGGGGGTTGGCCTCCAGGACGTAGAGGATGTCGCCGGCCATGGCGAACTGGATGTTGATCAGGCCGCGGACGCCGACGCCCTTGGCGATCGCCTCGGTCGAGGCGCGCAGGCGCTTGATGTCGAAGCCGCCGAGCGTGATCGGGGGCAGGGCGCACGCCGAGTCGCCGGAGTGGATGCCGGCCTCCTCGATGTGCTCCATGACGCCGCCGAGATACAGCTCCTCACCGTCGTACAGCGCGTCGACGTCGATCTCGATCGCGTCGTCGAGGAACCGGTCGACCAGCACCGGCCGGGAGGGGCTGATCTCGGTGGATTCGGCGATGTACGACGACAGCCGGGCCTCGTCGTAGACGATCTCCATGCCGCGGCCGCCCAGGACGTACGACGGGCGGACGAGGACCGGGTAGCCGATCTCGTCGGCGATGGCCTTGGCCTCGGTGAAGGTGGTGGCCGTGCCGTGCTTGGGGGCCGGCAGGCCGGCCTCCTTGAGCACCTGGCCGAAGGCGCCGCGGTCCTCGGCGGCGTGGATGGCCTCGGGGGGCGTGCCGACGATCGGCACGCCGTTGTCCTTCAGCGCCTGCGCCAGGCCCAGCGGGGTCTGGCCGCCGAGCTGCACGACCACGCCCGCGATCGGGCCGGCCTGCCGCTCGGCGTGCACGATCTCCAGCACGTCCTCCAGCGTGAGCGGCTCGAAGTACAGCCGGTCGGAGGTGTCGTAGTCCGTGGAGACGGTCTCCGGGTTGCAGTTGACCATCACGGTCTCGAAGCCGGCGTCGCTCAGCGCGAACGAGGCGTGCACGCAGGAGTAGTCGAACTCGATGCCCTGGCCGATGCGGTTGGGGCCGGAGCCCAGGATGATCACCGCGGGCTTCGCACGCGGCGCGACCTCGGTCTCCTCGTCGTAGGAGGAGTAGAAGTACGGAGTCCGCGCGGCGAACTCGGCGGCGCAGGTGTCGACCGTCTTGTAGACGGGGCGGACGCCGAGCGCGTGCCGGACCTCGCGGACGACGTCCTCGCGCAGGCCGCGGATCTCGCCGATCTGCTGATCGGAGAAGCCGTGCCGCTTGGCCTCCGCGAGCAGGTCCGAGGTCAGCTCCGGCGCGCTCGCCAGCTCGTCGGCGATCTCCTTGATGAGGAAGAGCTGGTCGACGAACCAGGGGTCGATCTTCGTGTACTCGAAGACCTCCTCGGGCGTCGCGCCCGCGCGGATGGCGCCCATGACGGCGTTGATCCGGCCGTCGGTCGGGCGCACCGCCTCGCGCAGCAGCTCGGCCTTGTCGCCGGGCTCGCCCACGAAGGTGAACTGGCTGCCCCTCTTCTCCAGCGAGCGCAGTGCCTTCTGGAAGGCCTCGGTGAAGTTGCGGCCGATGGCCATGGCCTCGCCGACCGACTTCATCGTGGTGGTCAGGGTCGAGTCGGCCTGCGGGAACTTCTCGAAGGCGAAGCGGGGCGCCTTGACGACGACGTAGTCCAGGGTCGGCTCGAAGGACGCCGGGGTCTCCTGGGTGATGTCGTTGGGGATCTCGTCGAGGGTGTAGCCGACGGCCAGCTTGGCCGCGATCTTCGCGATCGGGAAGCCGGTCGCCTTGGAGGCCAGCGCGGACGAACGCGACACACGCGGGTTCATCTCGATGACGATCACCCGGCCGTCGACCGGGTTGACGGCGAACTGGATGTTGCAGCCGCCGGTGTCGACGCCGACCTCGCGGATGACGGCGATGCCGATGTCGCGCAGGATCTGGTACTCGCGGTCGGTGAGCGTCATCGCGGGCGCGACCGTGATCGAGTCGCCGGTGTGCACGCCCATCGGGTCGAAGTTCTCGATGGAGCAGACGACCACGACGTTGTCGTTCTTGTCGCGCATCAGCTCCAGCTCGTACTCCTTCCAGCCGAGGATGGACTCCTCCAAAAGCACCTCGGTGGTCGGGGAGAGCGTCAAGCCCTGACCGGCGATGCGGCGCAGCTCCTCCTCGTCGTGCGCGAAGCCGGAGCCGGCGCCGCCCATGGTGAAGGACGGGCGGACCACGACCGGGTAGCCGCCGAGCTCCTCGACGCCGCCGAGGACGTCGTCCATGGAGTGGCAGATCACCGAGCGGGCGGACTCGCCGTGCCCGGTCTTGCGCCGGACCTCCGCCACGACGTCCTTGAACTGGTCGCGGTCCTCGCCCTTGTGGATCGCCGCCACGTTGGCGCCGATCAGCTCGACGCCGTATTTCTCCAGCACGCCGTTCTCGTGCAGCGAGATCGCCGTGTTGAGCGCCGTCTGGCCGCCCAAGGTGGGCAGCAGCGCGTCCGGCCGCTCCTTCGCGATGATCTTCTCGACGAACTCCGGCGTGATCGGCTCGACGTAGGTCGCGTCGGCGATCTCCGGGTCGGTCATGATCGTCGCCGGGTTGGAGTTCACGAGGACGACGCGCAGGCCTTCGGCCCTCAGGACGCGGCACGCCTGGGTGCCGGAGTAGTCGAACTCGGCGGCCTGGCCGATGACGATCGGGCCGGAGCCGATGACCAGGACGGACTGGATATCGGTGCGCTTAGGCACGCTGGCCCTCCATGAGCTTCACGAAGCGGTCGAACAGGTAGGCGGCGTCGTGCGGGCCCGCTGCCGCTTCGGGGTGGTACTGGACGCTGAAAGCCGGCTTGTCGAGGAGCTGGAGACCCTCCACCACGTTGTCGTTGAGGCAGACGTGGGAGACCTCGGCGCGGCCGAAGGCGGTGTCGGACACCTGGTCGAGCGGGGCGTCGACGGCGAACCCGTGGTTGTGCGCGGTGACCTCGACCTTCCCGGTCGTACGGTCCTGCACCGGTTGGTTGATGCCGCGGTGGCCGTACTTCAGCTTGTAGGTGCCGAAGCCGAGGGCGCGGCCCAGGATCTGGTTGCCGAAGCAGATGCCGAACAGCGGTGTGCCACGCTCCAGGACACCCCGCATCACGGAGACCGGGTGGTCGGCGGTGGCCGGGTCGCCCGGGCCGTTGGAGAAGAACACGCCGTCGGGGTTCACGGCGTAGACGTCCTCGACGCTCGCCGTGGCGGGCAGCACGTGCACCTCGATGCCGCGCTCGGCCATCCGGTGCGGGGTCATGCCCTTGATGCCGAGGTCGACGGCGGCGACGGTGAACTTCTTCTCGCCGATCGCGGGGACGACGTACGGCTCGGTGGTGGCGACCTCGGCGGCGAGGTCGGCGCCCTTCATCTCGGGGGCCTGACGCACCTCGGCGAGCATGGTGCCCTCGTCGGGCAACGCGTTGCCGGAGAAGATGCCGACGCGCATGGCGCCTCGCTCCCGCAGGTGCCGGGTCAGCGCGCGGGTGTCGATGCCGGAGATGCCGACCACGCCCTGCCGGCGCAGCTCCTCGTCCAGCGAGCGGCGGGACCGCCAGTTGGAGGGCACACGGGCGGGGTCGCGGACGACGTAGCCCGCGACCCAGATGCGCCGGGACTCGGCGTCCTCGTCGTTGACGCCGGTGTTGCCGACGTGCGGGGAGGTCATCACGACGACCTGGCGGTGGTACGACGGGTCGGTGAGGGTCTCCTGGTAGCCGGTCATGCCGGTGGAGAACACGGCCTCGCCGAAGGTCTCCCCCACGGCCCCGTAGGCGCGGCCGCGGAAGACCCGGCCGTCCTCCAGGACGAGTACGGCGGGGACCTTCGTGGTTCCCCCTGTGGAGGTCGTCATCGTTCGGCGCCTTCCGTGGTGCTGGTCTTGATCATGGAATTGATTGCGTCGACCCACTCGTTGTGCTCGGCCGCGCGGTCGGAGCGGAACCCTGAGTCGATCAGCCGCTCGCCGTGCGCCCAGGTCACGACGAGCAGTCCGCCCTCGGTGAGGACCTTGCCGGCGATGCCCTTGTCCAGCCGGGCCTCGCGCAGTGCCGCCGTGGGGACGAAGAAGTCGCTCGCCCCGGGGCGTACGACGTCCAGGCCCGCGTCCGTCAGCGTGAGCTCGACCCGGCTGCGGGTGCCCAGGCCGTGCGCCACGATGCGGTCCAGCCACTGACCGGCGGTGGTGGAGCCGTGGTAGCGGCCGGTCAACGTCAGTTTCGCCGTGCCGGGCTCTTCCGGCGCGCCGGGCAGCTCGGGCAGGTCGCCCTGGAGCGTGCCGCGCCACTTCCAGCCCTCGCGCATCAGCCAGTAGACGAGCGCGACGAACAGGCCGAGGCCGACGACCCAGCCGATGCGGGCGGCCCAGTCGGTCACTTCCGCCGATTCCTTACCGGCGGCGAGCAGGATTACAGGTGTCACGTGAGCTTCCCGTCGACGAGCGTGGCCTTGCCCCGGAGCCACGTGTGCGTGACACGGCCCGGCAGCTCGCGGCCCTCGTACGGAGTGTTGCGGCTGCGCGAGGCGAAGCCCGCGGGGTCCACGGACCCACGGTATGCCGTGTCCACGAGGGTGAGGTTCGCGGGCTCACCTGCCGAGACGGGCCGTCCGTGCCCCGCGGCCCGCCCGATCCGGGCCGGCGCGAAGGACATCCGGTCCGCCACGTCCGCCCAGCCGAGCAGCCCGGTGTCGACCATCGTCTCCTGGACCACCGACAACGCGGTCTCCAGGCCGACCATCCCCATCGCGGCGGCGGCCCACTCGCAGTCCTTGTCCTCGTGCGGGTGCGGGGCGTGGTCGGTGGCGACGATGTCGATCGTGCCGTCGGCCAGCGCCTCGCGCAGCGTCAGCACGTCCCGCTCGGTGCGCAGCGGCGGGTTCACCTTGAAGACCGGGTCGTACGTGCGCACCAGCTCGTCGGTGAGGAGGAGGTGGTGCGGGGTGACCTCGGCGGTGACCCGGATGCCGCGGGACTTGGCCCAGCGCACGATCTCGACGGACCCGGCGGTCGACAGGTGGCAGATGTGCACGCGGGAGCCGACGTGCTCGGCGAGCAGGACGTCCCGGGCGATGATCGATTCCTCGGCCACCGCGGGCCAGCCGCCGAGGCCCAGCTCGGCGGAGACGACGCCCTCGTTCATCTGGGCGCCCTCGGTCAGCCGCGGCTCCTGCGCGTGCTGGGCGACGACCCCGTCGAAGGCCTTCACGTACTCCAGCGCCCGGCGCATCATCACGGCGTCCTCGACGCACTTGCCGTCGTCGGAGAAGACGGTGACGCCGGCCGCCGACTCGTGCATGGCGCCCAGCTCGGCGAGCTTCCTGCCCTCCAGGCCTACGGTGACGGCGCCGATCGGCTGCACATCGCAGTAGCCGTGCTCCTGGCCGAGCCGGTAGACCTGCTCGACCACGCCGGCGGTGTCCGCCACGGGGAAGGTGTTGGCCATGGCGAACACGGAGGTGTAGCCGCCGGAGGCGGCAGCGCGCGTGCCGGTCAGCACGGTCTCGGAGTCCTCACGGCCGGGCTCGCGCAGATGGGTGTGCAGGTCGACCAGGCCCGGCAGGAGCACCTTGCCGCCTGCCTCGACGACCTCGGCGCCCTCGGCCGCCAGGCCGGTGCCGACCTCGGCGACGACCGCGCCGTCGATCAGCACGTCCTGCGGCTCGCCGCCGAGCACCTTCGCACCACGGATCAGGATCTTGCTCATCTTTCTTACTTCTCCTCGGTACGGGTGGTGGTGGCGGGTTCGTTTCCACCGAGCAGCAGATACAGAACGGCCATCCGGATGGAGACTCCGTTTGCGACCTGCTCGATCGCGGTGCAGCGGTCCGAGTCGGCGACCTGGGCGGTGATCTCCATGCCCCGGACCATCGGGCCGGGGTGCATGACGATGGCGTGCTCGGGCATCCTCGCCATCCGGTCGCCGTCCAGGCCGTAGCGCCGCGAGTACTCGCGCTCGGTCGGGAAGAACGCGGCGTTCATGCGCTCGCGCTGCACGCGCAGCATCATCACGGCGTCGGACTTGGGCAGCGTGCTGTCGAGGTCGTAGGAGACGTGACAGGGCCAGGTCTCGATGCCGACCGGCAGCAGGGTGGGCGGGGCGACGAGCGTCACCTCGGCGCCGAGGGTGTGCAGCAGGTCGACGTTGGAGCGGGCGACCCGGCTGTGCAGGACGTCGCCGACGAGGGTGACGCGCTTGCCGGCCAGGTCGTGGCCGAGCCCGGCGTCCCGGCCGACCAGCCGGCGGCGCATGGTGAAGGCGTCGAGCAGTGCCTGGGTGGGGTGTTGGTGGGTGCCGTCGCCGGCGTTGATGACGGCCGCGTCGATCCAGCCGGAGTTGGCCAGCCGGTACGGGGCGCCGGAGGCGCCGTGCCGGATGACGACCGCGTCGACGCCCATGGCCTCCAGGGTCTGGGCGGTGTCCTTCAGGGACTCGCCCTTGGAGACCGAGGACCCCTTGGCGGTGAAGTTGATGACGTCGGCCGACAGCCGCTTCTCGGCGGCCTCGAAGGAGATCCGGGTGCGGGTCGAGTCCTCGAAGAAGAGGTTCACCACGGTGCGGCCGCGCAGGGTCGGCAGCTTCTTGATCGGCCGGTCGGCGACCCGGGACATCTCCTCGGCGGTGTCGAGGATCAGGACGGCGTCGTCGCGGGTGAGGTCGGCGGCCGAGATGAGATGGCGCTGCATCTTTTCAGGCTCCGTAAGGCAGTTCATCGGGAGAATTCGGGCAACCAGGGGCACGCCGGGGCGTGCCGAGTCGGCGCACGGCAGCAGAGCCGTACGCCTTCCGTTGCTACCGGGCGGTCTGCTTCACACCGAGCAGCACGGTGTCGCGACCGTCCTCCTCGGCGAGCTGGACCTTGACCGTCTCCCGCAGCGACGTGGGGAGGTTCTTGCCGACGTAGTCGGCACGGATGGGCAGTTCGCGGTGGCCTCGGTCGACGAGGACCGCGAGCTGGACCGCGCGTGGGCGACCGATGTCGTTCAGTGCGTCGAGGGCGGCGCGGATGGTGCGGCCGGAGAAGAGGACGTCGTCGACGAGGACGACCAGCTTGCCGTCGATGCCGTCACCGGGGATGTCGGTGCGGGCCAGCGCGCGCGGTGGGTGCATGCGCAGGTCGTCGCGGTACATCGTGATGTCCAGCGAACCGCACGGGACTTTGCGCTCGGTGATCTCTTCCAGCTTCACCGCGAGGCGCTGGGCGAGGAAGACGCCCCGGGTCGGAACGCCGAGCAGCACCACGTCGTCGGCGCCCTTGGCGCGCTCGACGATCTCGTGGGCGATGCGGGTCAGTACCCGCGCGATGTCGGGGCCTTCGAGCACGGGCCGCGCATCGGTCTCTTGCGTGTCCATACGAAACGGACCTCCTTCTCCGCCTCACGGGACGGACCTTAAAGGACGTCGGGATTGCGCCATCCACCGTAGCAGGCCGTGGCGACACCCCAGATCACCCCCCACAGGGTCACCGGATCACCCACTCGGCCCAATCGGCGATCGATACCACGGAAGAGTCGGTGCGGACCATTCGGCTTGACGCAGGAGAGTAACGCTGCGTAACCTCACAGTGAGTTACCAGCCGCGCGGCATGGAAACACACCAGTCGCGTCGACACAGTGTCCGGGGAGCCATATGTCCAGCGAATACGCCAAACAGCTCGGGGCCAAGCTCCGGGCCATCCGCACCCAGCAGGGCCTTTCCCTCCACGGTGTCGAGGAGAAGTCACAGGGACGCTGGAAGGCGGTAGTGGTCGGGTCCTACGAGCGCGGCGACCGCGCGGTGACCGTGCAGCGCCTTGCCGAGCTGGCGGACTTCTACGGCGTTCCCGTCCAGGAGCTTCTCCCGGGTACGACCCCTGGTGGCGCCGCCGAGCCGCCGCCCAAGCTGGTCCTGGACCTGGAGCGGCTGGCCACGGTGCCGGCCGAGAAGGCGGGCCCCCTGCAGCGGTACGCGGCCACGATCCAGTCGCAGCGCGGTGACTACAACGGCAAGGTGCTCTCGATCCGCCAGGACGACCTGCGCACCCTCGCCGTCATCTACGACCAGTCGCCCTCGGTCCTCACCGAGCAGCTGATCAGCTGGGGTGTGCTGGACGCGGACGCGCGTCGCGCGGTGGCCTCGCACGAGGAGGCCTGAGCCCCTCTGCCGCTTCAGCAGAAACGTGCCGCCGGGGTGGCCGGAACTTCACGGTTCCGGCC
>NZ_JBHWJQ010000025.1:0-24925 GCF_042731435.1 Streptomyces sp. NPDC059861
ATCGACCCGATGACCTACATCGCCAAGGGCGCGGGCGCGGGCCTGTCGAAGATCGGCGACATCAGCGCGGCGCTGAAGGGCGTCGGCAACATCGAGATTCCCCGGCTCCCGGACAACGCGATCACGCTGCCCGAGGGCTCGATCAGGCTGCCCGAGGGTGCGGTGCGGCTGCCTGAGGGCGCGACGATCCCTCCGGGCGGTGTCAAGATTCCCGAGGGTGGTGCGGTGACCCTGCCCGAGGGCACCGCGCTCCCGGCGGGCGCGGTCGATCTGGGCAACGGCGCGGTGAAGCTGCCCGAGGGGACGGCCGTGCCGCCCGGCGCGGTGGAACTGCCCGAGGGCGCGGTCAAGCTCCCCGACGACGCCCCCGTCCTGCCCGAGGGCACGGTCAAGCTGCCCACCGATGACGGCGCCCCGGCCCGCTACTACGACCCCGAGGGCAACATCCTCGACGAGGGCGGCAACGTCGTCGCGAAGGCCGACGACGGCCCCGGCGACGTCGTCGACCAGCCCGGCATCCCGCGCGACGGCGCGGACCTGCCCCGCGTCGACAGCCCCGTCCGCGAACCCGCCATGGCCGGCGCCGTCCACGCGGCCGACAACGCCGGCCAGCACATCCGCCTCGGCAGCGACGTCGGCGACCTCGGCCGCATCGGCGACAACCTCCCCGGCAGCACCGCCGACAACCTCTCCGGCAGCACAGCCGACAACCTGCCCGGAGGCCGCGCCGACAACCTGCCGACCAACAGCGTCGACAACCTGCCGGGCGGCCACGCCGACGACCTCGGCCGCAATCCGTCCGCAAGCCAGGAACCTCCGTCCGGCACGCGCTCCTCCGCAACGCCGCACGACGGCCCGCCTCCGCCGCACGACGGCCCCACGCCTCCGCATGACAACGCGACGCCACCGAATGGCCACGCCGACGACGGCGTTCGTCACGATCCGGGGCCGGGCAGCCCCGGCGGCGACGGCGTGCCGGCGAACCACGGCGAGCATCAGCCTGAGGTGCCGCGCACTGAGGAGACACCTGAGGGAATCAGGGTCGAGGACGACAACCCACTGCCGCCCCCCGGTGCCGGCGACAAAAACTTCGGCACCCTCCCGGAACACCGGCTCACGGTCGATCCGGAGACCCAGCTGATCACGCACGTCGACGGTCGCCCCGTCGGCGCGTGGTTGGACGACTTGTCACGGGAGCGGGGTGCTGCCTACCGGGAGGCGAAGGAGGCTCAGACCTTCTCGCGTAAGGAGGCCGGTGAGTGCGTGGGTGCGGTGGTCGACCTGCGGACCGGTCAGATCTTCGAGGGGATCAACGGCAGGTCGAACAACGTGATCCCGGTCGATCAGCTTCATCCGACGCTCGCGGATCGGTTCGGGTCCATCGGCGACCCGCCGCCGCACAAGGATCATCCACTGGGCCATGCCGAGGTGAAGGCAGCGAACCAGCTGCTCCGGGAACGCACCAAGCGTGGCCTACCGGACGGCCCGGAGGCGCTCACCGAATTGCGGGCCTCGGTCGAGTTCCCGTTCATGAAGCACAAGGAGACCGGTCTTCCGGGCCGCCCAGCCCCCTTCTGCGCAAACTGCAACCATATGCTCGAAGGCGTGCCGAGCACCCATGGCCGCTACACCGGCTTCCCGCCGAGTGACGAGAATTGGATTCCCTGATGACAGCCGTACAGCGCATTGACATCGACGACCCCGACGTGGACATGGACGACTCGGAGCGGCTGTACCACCGCGGGGAACCGTTCACGGGGGAAGTGACCGAACATCTCGGCGAGAGTCTCGTCAGCCTCGACACCTACGCCGACGGCTACAAGAACGGGCCCTCTCGCGAGTGGTACAAGGACGGCACCCTCCGCTCGGAGGGCACCGTGCGAAACGGGCTGCCCGTCGGCGAGTTCAAGGAGTGGCATGCCAACGGTGTGCTCGCGGCGAAGCAGGTGTTCGCGGAGAACGGGATGACGCTCCTGGAGGACAACACCTGGGACGAGCACGGCCAACCCACCAGAACGTGGCGACAGGGCGGGGAAGGCACGCGTCGATAGGAGGGGAGCGCGGGCAGGCTCCTCCACTGTCACACCCCACCGGTACCGTCAGATCATGTCCAACCAGCCGGCACCGGCACCCGGTGAACGACGACTGGCCGTCCTCGAAGGCGTCCTCGAGCGGATCACGTATGCCAACGAGGAGAACGGCTACACGGTCGCCCGCGTCGACACCGGACGAGGCGGTGGTGACCTCCTCACGGTCGTCGGCGCCCTGCTCGGCGCGCAGGTGGGCGAGTCGCTGCGGATGGAGGGGAGATGGGGCTCCCACGCCCAGTACGGCAAGCAGTTCACCGTGGAGAACTACACGACCGTCCTTCCGGCCACCGTCCAGGGCATCCGCCGCTACCTCGGCTCCGGCCTGGTCAAGGGCATCGGCCCGGTCTTCGCCGACCGCATCACCCAGCACTTCGGCCTGGACACCCTGCAGATCATCGAGGAGGAGCCGAAGCGGCTCATCGAGGTCCCCGGCCTCGGCCCCAAGCGGACGAAGAAGATCGCCGACGCCTGGGAGGAGCAGAAGGCGATCAAGGAGGTCATGCTCTTCCTCCAGACCGTCGAGGTGTCCACCTCCGTCGCCGTGCGCATCTACAAGAAGTACGGCGACGCCTCCATCTCCGTCGTCAAGAACCAGCCGTACCGCCTGGCCGCCGACGTCTGGGGCATCGGCTTCCTCACCGCCGACAAGATCGCCCAGTCCGTCGGCATCCCGCACGACAGCCCGGAGCGCGTCAAGGCCGGTCTGCAGTACGCCCTTTCGCAGTCGGCGGACCAGGGCCACTGCTACCTGCCGGAAGAACGCCTCATCGCCGACGCCGTCAAGCTCCTCCAGGTCGACACCGGGCTCGTCATCGAGTGCCTCGCCGAGCTCGCGGCGCCGCCCGAGGAGGGCGAGGACCCAGGAGTCGTTCGGGAGTCCGTGCCCGGCCCCGACGGCGGTGAGCCCGTCACCGCCGTCTACCTCGTCCCCTTCCACCGCGCCGAGCTCTCCCTGTCCGCCCAGCTCCTGCGGCTCCTGCGCACCGACCAGGACCGCATGCCCGGCTTCCGCGACGTCGCCTGGGACAAGGCACTGACGTGGCTGAAGGGCCGTACCGGCGCCGACCTCGCCCCCGAGCAGGAGGCCGCTGTCAAGCTGGCGCTGACGAAGAGGGTCGCCGTCCTCACCGGCGGTCCCGGCTGCGGCAAGTCCTTCACGGTGCGGTCGATCGTGGAGCTGGCCCGCGCCAAGCAGGCCAAGGTCGTCCTCGCGGCCCCGACCGGCCGTGCCGCCAAGCGGCTCGCCGAGCTCACCGGCGCCGAGGCCTCCACCGTGCACCGGCTGCTGGAACTGAAGCCCGGCGGGGACGCCGCGTACGACAAGGACCGGCCCCTGGACGCCGACCTCGTGGTCGTCGACGAGGCCTCCATGCTGGACCTGCTCCTCGCCAACAAGCTCGTCAAGGCCGTACCGCCCGGCGCGCACCTCCTCTTCGTCGGCGACGTCGACCAGCTCCCCAGCGTCGGTGCGGGCGAGGTGCTGCGGGACCTCCTCGCCGACGGCAGCCCGATCCCCGCCGTGCGGCTCACCCGTGTCTTCCGGCAGGCCCAGCAGTCCGGCGTGGTCACCAACGCCCACCGGATCAACGCCGGGCAGCATCCCGTCACCGACGGCATGAAGGACTTCTTCCTCTTCGTCGAGGACGACACGGAGGCCGCCGGGCGGCTCACCGTGGATGTGGTGGCCCGCCGTATTCCGGCCAGGTTCGGGCTGGACCCCCGCCGGGACGTCCAGGTGCTCGTCCCCATGCACCGGGGGCCCGCGGGCGCCGGCACCCTCAACGGGCTCCTCCAGCAGGCCGTCACTCCGGGGCGCCCCGACGTGCCGGAGAAGCGGTTCGGCGGGCGGGTGTTCCGCGTCGGGGACAAGGTCACCCAGATCAGGAACAATTACGAAAAAGGGGAGAACGGTGTCTTCAACGGCACCGTGGGCGTGGTCACCTCGCTCGACCTGGTCGACCAGCGCCTGACGGTGCTGACGGACGAGGACGAGGAGGTCCCGTACGAATTCGACGAACTGGACGAACTGGCACACGCCTACGCGGTGACGATCCACCGCTCGCAGGGGAGCGAGTACCCGGCGGTGGTCATTCCGGTGACCACGGGCGCCTGGATGATGCTTCAACGCAACCTGCTCTACACGGCGGTCACCCGGGCCAAGCGACTCGTCGTCCTCGTCGGCTCGCGCAAGGCGATCGGCCAGGCGGTGCGCACGGTGTCGGCGGGACGCCGCTGCACGGCCCTCGACTTCAGGCTGGCTCCCCGCGGCCCGGGGGCCTGATTCCGGCACCCTGGAGTCCTGATCCGGTCCGCGGCCGAAAAATGATCGATCAAACGAGTCGCAAAGGTCACAGAGCACTTCCGGAAGCGGAATCGACCGGGCAGGATGGCAGGTTGGCGGCACTGAGTGCCGCCGATAAGCCCAATGGTCGACCCCGAGTGCACTCTCCTGAGCCAAATGGGGGATGGTAGAGACAGTCAGGGCACCTCGAAGATGAGGCACTACGTCGGTGAGGGAAGACGTGAGCGACAACTCTGTAGTACTGCGGTACGACGGCAGCGAGTACACCTACCCGGTGATCGACAGCACCGTCGGGGACAAGGGCTTCGACATCGGAAAGCTCCGGGCCCAGACCGGTCTGGTGACCCTGGACAGCGGTTACGGAAACACGGCCGCCTACAAATCCGCCGTCACCTATCTGGACGGCGAGGCCGGCATCCTCCGGTACCGCGGTTACCCGATCGAG
The DNA here is from genome assembly GCF_042731435.1 of Streptomyces sp. NPDC059861. Taxonomy (NCBI): domain Bacteria; kingdom Bacillati; phylum Actinomycetota; class Actinomycetes; order Kitasatosporales; family Streptomycetaceae; genus Streptomyces; species Streptomyces sp. NPDC059861. The sequence goes on from NZ_JBHWJQ010000025.1 coordinate 4,838, forward strand.
CAGCTGGCCGAGCGCTCCACCTTCCTGGAGGTGGCGTACCTGCTGATCAACGGTGAGCTGCCGACCGTCGACCAGCTCACCGGCTTCAAGGACGAGATCACGCGGCACACCCTGCTGCACGAGGACGTCAAGAACTTCTACAAGGGCTTCCCCCGTGACGCCCACCCGATGGCCATGCTGTCGTCGGTCGTCTCGGCGCTGTCCACGTTCTACCAGGACAGCCACAACCCGTTCGACGAGCGGCAGCGCAACCTCTCCACCATTCGTCTGCTCGCCAAGCTCCCGACGATCGCGGCCTACGCGTACAAGAAGTCGATCGGTCACCCGTTCGTCTACCCGCGCAACGACCTCGGTTACGTCGAGAACTTCCTGCGTATGACCTTCTCGGTGCCGGCCCAGGAGTACGAGCTCGACCCGATCGTGGTCGCCGCGCTGGACAAGCTGCTCATCCTGCACGCGGACCACGAGCAGAACTGTTCGACCTCCACGGTCCGCCTGGTCGGCTCGTCGCAGGCGAACATGTTCGCCTCGATCTCCGCCGGCATCAACGCGCTGTGGGGCCCGCTGCACGGCGGCGCCAACCAGTCGGTGCTGGAGATGCTGGAGGGCATCCGCGACTCCGGCGGCGACGTCGACACCTTCATCCGCAAGGTGAAGAACAAGGAGGACGGCGTCCGCCTGATGGGCTTCGGCCACCGGGTCTACAAGAACTTCGACCCGCGTGCCCAGATCATCAAGGCCGCCGCGCACGATGTGCTGTCCGCGCTCGGCAAGTCCGACGAACTGCTGGACATCGCGTTGAAGCTGGAGGAGCACGCGCTCTCCGACGACTACTTCACCGAGCGCAAGCTCTACCCGAACGTCGACTTCTACACGGGTCTGATCTACCGGGCCATGGGCTTCCCGACCGAGATGTTCACGGTCCTGTTCGCCCTCGGCCGGCTGCCGGGCTGGATCGCCCAGTGGCACGAGATGATCAAGGAGCCGGGTTCCCGTATCGGCCGCCCGCGCCAGATCTACACGGGCGTCGTCGAGCGCGACTTCGTCCCGGTCGAGGAGCGCTGATCCCCCGCGGCCGCCTGACGCACGGCAGGCGGCCGCATCCAGCGGCACCACGGAGCGGCTGGGCACAGCCGTAGGCGGCGGCTGGGTGAAACCGTACGGGCGGCAGGACGAAGCCGTACGCAGCAACAGGGCAAAACAGAAGGCGCCCTGGTGCGTCAGTCCCCCCACGGGCCGACGACCAGGGCGCCTTCCCATGTCCCGGTGCGGATTCCCCCCACGGGATCCGGCCGGGCGTCTGTGAGAAACCAGCGCCTGAATCGCTGTTACTGCGTCGTGCCGTACTGCGGTGGTGCGTCGTGCGGCCCTGCGGTCTGCCGGGACAGCGCACGCTGGGAGGGCCGCTCAAAGCTCCCCGGTGTACGTGTCCCGGCAACGCATCTCTGAGGAAGTCCCCCAAGACATCCCCAGATGCCAGGTGACGCCCCCCAAGACGCCCTCTGACATCGCCAACTTAGACCTTCGAACCCCTTCGATGGTTACGTTCACACCACTGTGATCTGCGTCTCTTGCATATGTCCCATTAGATACGCAAGAGGCCCGGTACGAAGAACCGGGCCCAAGCGTAAGGATGATGCGCGAGCCTTGTGAAGAGCTTATGTGAGGCTCGCGCCGGACTGAAGGGGGATCCTGCCTTTTCAGCGGAACTCGCGGATCAGCGGAACGCCCGCAGCCGCAAACTGTTCGTCACGACGAACACGGAGGACAGCGCCATCGCCGCCCCGGCGATCATCGGGTTCAGCAGACCCGCGGCGGCCAGCGGCAGCGCCGCCACGTTGTAGCCGAACGCCCACACGAGGTTCCCCTTGATCGTGGCGAGGGTCCGGCGGGACAGCCTGATCGCGTCCGCCGCCGCCCGCAGGTCCCCGCGGACGAGGGTGAGGTCGCCCGCCTCGATCGCCGCGTCGGTGCCCGTGCCCATCGCGAGCCCCAGATCGGCGGTGGCGAGCGCGGCCGCGTCGTTGACGCCGTCGCCCACCATGGCGACCGTCCGCCCCTCGGCCTGCAACCGCCGTACGACCTTGACCTTGTCCTCGGGCAGCACCTCGGCGATCACCTGGTCGATGCCGACGGTCTCGGCCACCGTCTCGGCGGCCCGCCGGTTGTCCCCGGTCAGCAGCACCGGCGTGAGCCCGAGCTCACGCAGCTCGCGCACGGCCTGCGCGCTGGTCTCCTTCACGGTGTCCGCGACCGCGAGCACCCCGCGCGCGACCCCGTCCCAGCCGACCACGACGGCCGTACGGCCGCTGCTCTCGGCCTTGTCGCGGGCGCGCGCCAGCTCCTGCGGCAGCTCCTCGAAGAGGCGCCCCACGGCCACCTCGAAGCCCTCGACGTGCCCGCGTACGCCCCGTCCGGGCACGTTCTCGAACCGCGCGGCCGGCGGCAGCTCCCCGACCCGCTCGGCGGCACCGGCGGCCACGGCCCGGGCGACGGGGTGCTCGGAGGCGTGTTCGAGGGCGCCCGCGAGGCGCAGCACCTCCCGCTCGTCGGCGCCTTCGGCGACGTACACCTCCTGGAGGGTCATCCGGCCCGTCGTCACCGTGCCGGTCTTGTCCAGGACCACGGTGTCGACCCGACGGGTGGACTCCAGGACCTCGGGGCCCTTGATCAGGATGCCCATCTGGGCGCCGCGGCCCGTGCCCACCATCAGGGCGGTCGGGGTGGCCAGGCCCAGGGCGCACGGGCAGGCGATGATCAGGACGGCGACGGCCGCGGTGAAGGCGCCGACGCTGTCGCCGGTCGCGCCGAGCCACACGCCGAAGGTGGCGGTCGCGAGCAGCAGCACCACGGGTACGAAGAACCCGGCGACCTGGTCCGCGAGCCGCTGCACCTCCGCCTTGCCGTTCTGGGCCTCCTCGACCAGCCGGGCCATCCGCGCGAGCTGGGTCTCGGAGCCGATCCGGGTCGCCTCGACGACCAGCCTGCCCCCGGCGTTCACGGTCGCGCCGGCCACCGCGTCCCCGGCCGTCACGTCCACCGGCACCGACTCGCCGGTCAGCATCGAGACGTCGACCGCGGAGACGCCCTCCACGACCGTGCCGTCGGTGGCGATCTTCTCGCCGGGGCGTACGACGAACCGGTCGCCGACGGCCAGTTCGGCGACCGGCACGCGCACCTCGCGCCCGTCGCGCAGCACCGCCACGTCCTTCGCGCCGAGCTCCATCAGGGCCCGTAGCGCGGCGCCCGCGCGGCGCTTGGAGCGGGCTTCCAGGTAGCGGCCGAGGAGGATGAAGGCGGTGACTCCGGCGGCCACTTCGAGGTAGATCGCCGAGGCGCCGTCCGTGCGGGAGACGGTGAACTCGAAGGGGTGCCGCATGCCGGGCATGCCCGCGTGCCCGAAGAACAGCGCCCACAGGGACCAGCCGAACGCGGCCAGCGTGCCCACCGAGACGAGCGTGTCCATGGTGGCCGCGGCATGCCGTGCGTTGGTCCACGCGGCCTTGTGGAAGGGCAGGGCTCCCCAGACGACGACGGGCGCGGCGAGGGTGAGGGACAGCCACTGCCAGTTGTCGAACTGGAGGGCCGGGATCATCGCGAGCAGGACGACGGGGGTGGCGAGAAGTACGGAGACGATCAGGCGCTGCCGCAGGGGAGCCAGCACGGGGTCCCGGGGCGCCTCTTCGGGTTCCGGTCGTGGCGGTGCGGGCTCCGCGGCCGTGTAGCCGGTCTTCACGACGGTGGCTATCAGGTCGGCGACCTCGGTTCCGGCCGGGTAGCTGATCCGGGCCTTCTCCGTGGCGTAGTTCACCGTGGCACTGACGCCGTCCATCCGGTTGAGCTTCTTCTCGACGCGGGCCGCGCAGGAGGCGCAGGTCATGCCGCCGATCAGCAGTTCGACCTCGGAGACCGGCGTGGCTATGGAGGTCCCTGGGGCGGTTTCTATGGAGGTCCGTGTGGTGGTGCTGGTCATGTCCGACTCCGACTCCAGACGGCGGACCGGACCGTACGGGACCGGCCCCCGGGGGCGGCTCGCCGGTACGGCCCGGTGCGGGGAAGCGTGCTCAGGCGCGGCCGACCAGCTCGAAGCCGGCCTCGTCGACGGCCGCGCGGACGGCCTCCTCGTCCAGCGCGGCCGCGGAGACGACCGTGACCTCGCCGCTGGCCGCGACGGCCTTCACCGAGCTGACGCCGGGCAACTGGGAGATCTCGCCGGAGACGGCGCCCTCGCAGTGCCCGCAGCTCATCCCGCTCACCTTGTAGACGGCGGTGACGGAACCCGTGGTGTCGGTCTGCGCGGTCATGTCGTACTCCTCGTCGAGGCAGATGGGACGGACGGGGCCCAGAAGGATCCCCGGTACACTTAAGACTATACCCCTAGGGGGTACTTCTCCAGGAGGGGGCGCGGCGGGTCAGTGAGCGCGCCCAGCCGAGGCCGAGCAGCGCCACGGCGACCAGTCCGCCCAGGGAAAGCAGTGTGAAGAGGTGCTGCTGCTCCTCGGTGGGGTGCGCGATGTAGCCCTCCGTGAACAGGTGCCGGCCGGGCTCGCCGCCGGTCAGCCGGACCACCAGCCAGACGGCGATGCCATGGGTGGACTCCCCCAGGGCGTGCAGCAGCGCCACGCCCAGGTATGTCGCGGCGACCGCGCCGGTGAGTCGGAAGCGTCCGTTCGGGTGGCGGCAGGCGAGCAGGACGCCACCGGCGATCGCCGTCCACAGGCCCTGCCCGAAGGGTGCCAGGACCCCGCGCAGGATCTCGGTCTCCAGCAGCGCCCTGAAGCCGAGGCCCGGGGTGGCCACGGCGGCGCGGAACGCGTACCCGGCGCCCTCCATGGCCGCGAAGCCGAGGCCGACGGTCGCGCCCAGCACGAGCCCGGCCCGCAGGCCGCGGATCCCGGGCCGACGGCGCAGGACGAACACCAGCGCGCCCAGCTTCATCGCCTCCTCGGCGAGGCCGAGACCGGCGAACATCCGCGGGGACGGGTACAGCAGCAGGTCCTTCGTCAGAGAGGCGCCCAGCACCCCGAGCGTCCCGCCTGTCAGGAAGCACCCGAGGATCACGCTGACACCCAGGTCATGGCCGTGCCGCTCGTACGCCCAGAGCACGAAGGCGACGGGCGTCAGGAAACAGCCGAGCAGGATCAGGGTGGGCAGCAGGGCGGCGTCGCCGGTCGCGTGGACGACGATCGCGGTCAGCGCCCAGAGCGCCAGTCCGCTCCACAGGCAGCGCCGCCACAGGCCCGCACGGACCCGGGGGTACGACGGCGGAGGTTGCTGCGGACTCGGAATCCGGGCGCGGGGCGCGCCGGGCGGCGGGAACTGGGTCACGGCGGTCCCTCGTACTCCTGTGCTGCTGCTCCCGATGGAGCGAGTTGTCCGAACCGTATGCGTGTGCGGCGTATGCCGCATTCCGGCCGAGAGGAGTGAAGGGCGCTCAGGGGGTGGCGCCGGAGGCGGGTGCTCCGGCGCTCAGGGGCTCCAGGTGGCGAAGGCCGTCGTGATGGTCGCGATGGTCGTCCGCGGCCTGATGGTCCCGGCCGTCAGCGCCTGACGGCCCGCGCCACCTGGTGGGCCCCGGGTCCCCTACGCCGACTGCACGCACGGTTCGGCGTCAGCGAGGGGGAATCGGCCCCGGCGCCGGAGAGGGGTGACGCGAACGAGGAGACGCAGCGCCCGCGCGACAAGGTGACGGCCGGGGGTCGGCGTTCCGCGAGGAGCGGGGCCGAGCCCTGGACGCGGGGTGTGCCCTGGGCCTGGACGTGGGGTACGGCCAGACTGTGCCCCACGTGGACGTGGGGCACCACGGATATTCCGCCGGAGGGACAGCTCACCGTAGGCCGTCACTCCGCCCGTCGGCCGCGATTGCCGGGCCGGGAGGCGACCCAGGCGCGGACGGTGTCGGCGTACCAGTAGGGCTTGCCGCTCTCCACATGGTCGGGCGGGGGCAGCAGCCCGTGCTTGCGGTAGGACCGCACGGTGTCCGGCTGCACCTTGATGTGGGCCGCGATCTCTTTGTACGACCAGAGCCTTCGGTCGGTCATGAGTGCACCTCCCTGCGCGCGCCACGGCGGCGGCCGTGGACCGGCCGTCCGGGGGAGCCGGGCGCTGCGCTGGCGAACAATCACCAAGCCTGTGCCCGCCCAACGACGGAGAGTGACGACACGACAGCGGCTGTGTGCCGGGTGTGACACGCAGCCCGCGTACACCGGACATGTGTGACAAGGGAGTGGCGTTTGTGACAGAGGTGAAGCAAAAGAGCGCGCTGGGGCGCCGGGCGGGGCGCGTTGACATGGGGGCGCCGCCGGGTCACCGTTGCCGCGAAACGGCTACTGGTCCGAATGTCCGGACAAACTATTGACAGGCCTCCCGCGCGGAGACTAGAAACCGGAGAGAGCCGCCGACGCAGGCGCGACGGGAACGCGAAGGGATCTCGATGGCGTACGACCTGATCACCATGGGGCGGATCGGCGTGGACCTCTACCCGCTGCAGACCGGCGTCCCCCTCCCACAGGTGACGTCCTTCGGAAAGTTCCTCGGCGGATCCGCGACCAACGTCGCCGTGGCCGCCGCCCGCCTCGGCCGGCGCACCGCGGTGATCACCCGGACCGGCGACGACCCGTTCGGTACCTATCTGCACGAGGCGCTGCGCGGCTTCGGTGTCGACGACCGCTGGGTCACGCCGGTGCCCGGGCTGCCGACCCCGGTCACCTTCTGCGAGGTCTTCCCGCCGGACGACTTCCCGCTCTACTTCTACCGGCAGCCCAAGGCCCCGGACCTGGAGATCGACGCCCACGAGCTCGACCTCGACGCCATTTACGCGGCGGGCATCTTCTGGATGACCGGCACCGGCCTGAGCGAGGAGCCCAGCCGTACGGCGACGCTCGCCGCCCTCGCCCATCGCGACAGGTCCGGCACCACGGTCTTCGACCTCGACTGGCGCCCCATGTTCTGGCGGGACCCGGACGCGGCCCGCCCCTTCTACACCGAGGCGCTGAAGCACACCACCGTCGCCGTCGGCAATCTCGACGAGGTGGAGGTCGCCACCGGCGTCCGCGAACCGCACGCGGCAGCCGCGGCACTCCTCGACGCGGGAGTCTCCGTAGCCGTCGTCAAGCAGGGCCCCAAGGGCGTCCTCGCCGTCAGCCGCGCGGGCGAGTCGGTCGAGGTCCCGCCGCTGCCGGTCGACGTCCTCAACGGCCTCGGCGCCGGCGACGCCTTCGGCGGCTCGCTCTGTCACGGCCTGCTGGCCGGCTGGGACCTGGAGAAGACCATGCGGCACGCCAACGCCGCGGGCGCCATCGTCGCCTCCCGCCTGGAGTGCTCCTCCGCCATGCCGACCCAGGCCGAGGTGGCGGCGGCCCTCAGCGCGGGCGCCGTACGCGCCGGCACCCCGGCCCCCGCCCACTCCACGGGAGCCCCCCAGTGACCGTCGACATCGCGGACCTCGTCCGCACCCGCACCCACCACCCCGAGGCGATCGCCGAGGCCGCCGCCCGCCGCGTCCGCCGGCCGCTGATCGACGCCGACGGCCGCCTCATGATCGTCGCCGCCGACCACCCGGCCCGTGGCGCGCTCGGTGTCGGCGACCGCAAGATGGCCATGGCCAACCGCGGCGACCTGCTCGAACGCCTCTGTCTCGCGCTCGGCCGCACCGGCGTCGACGGTGTCCTCGCCACCGCCGACATCCTCGACGACCTGCTGCTGCTCGGCGCCCTCGACGGCAAGGTCGTCATGGGCTCGATGAACCGCGGCGGACTCCAGGGCGCCCGCTTCGAGCTGGACGACCGCTTCACCGGCCACCGCCCCGAGGACATCCAGCGCCTGGGGTTCGACGCAGGCAAGCTGCTGCTGCGCATCGACTACGAGGACCCGGGCTCCCTGACCACCCTGGAGTCCACCGCCCGCGCGATCGACGAGATGGCGGCACGCCGGCTCCCCGTCTTCGTCGAGCCGTTCATCAGCCGCCGGGACACCGGCGGGCGGCTGCGCAACGACCTGTCCGCCGACGCCGTCACCCGGTCCATCGCCATCGCCTCGGGGCTGGGCGGCAGTTCGGCGTACACCTGGCTGAAGGTCCCGGTCACGGAGAACCCCGACGACATGGCCAGGGTCATGGCGACCTCGACCCTGCCCGCCGTGCTGCTCGGCGGCGACGTCGGTGACGACCAGGACGGCGCGTACGAGAAGTGGCGCGGCGCTCTCCAGCTCCCCACCGTCCGGGGGCTGGTGGTCGGCCGGTCGCTGCTGTACCCGGCGGACGGCGATGTGGCCGCCGCCGTGGACACCGCCGTAGGACTGCTGTGAGGGCCGCATGAGCAACGAGTTGTACGTCCCGAAGGGTGCCACCGCCGACGCGTACTACGCGCTCGACATCGACCCGAAGCTGGCCGGCTGGACCCACAGCAGCCTGCGGATCGTCGAGCTGGAGGCGGGCGCCACGCACACCTTCACCACCGGGGACAGCGAGTGGATCGTGCTGCCCCTGCAAGGTGGTTGTACTGTGCAAGTGGTTGACGCGGTGTTCCAACTGCTGGGCCGGGAGAGCGTCTTCGCCGGAGTCTCGGACTTCGCGTACGTCCCCCGTGACACCCAGGCACAGATCACCTCCGGCGCGGGAGGCCGCTTCGCCCTGGCAGGAGCGAAGTGCGAGCGACGACTCCCCGCTCGCTACGGCCCCGCGCCGGAGGTCCCCGTCGAGGAACGCGGCAGCGGCAACTGCGCCCGCCGGGTGCGCAACTTCGCCTCCGCGGACGCCTTCACGTGCGACAAGCTCATCGCCGTGGAGGTGATCACCCCCGGCGGCAACTGGTCCTCGTACCCGCCGCACAAGCACGACGAGCACCGGCCGGGCGAGGAGTCCGAGCTGGAGGAGATCTACTACTTCGAGATCGACGGCCCAGGCGGCCTCGGCTACCAGCGGGTGTTCCCCTCCCGTGAGGGCGGCGCCGACCTGCTCGCCGAGGTCCGCACCGGCGACGCCGTCCTCGTCCCCGACGGCTGGCACGGGCCGTCCATCGCCCAGCCCGGCCACGACATGTACTACCTGAACGTCATGGCGGGACCCGGCCGGACCAGGGAGTGGCGGATCTGCTTCCACCCGGACCACGTCGACAGCACAGGGGGTTACCGATGACCACCAGGCTCACGGTCGCACAGGCGCTCGTACGCTTCCTCTCCGTCCAGTACACCGAGCGGGACGGCGTCCGGCAGCGGCTCATCGGCGCCACCTGGGGCATCTTCGGCCACGGCAACGTCGCCGGACTGGGCCAGGCGCTGGTCGAGTACGCGGACGACATGCCGTACCTCCAGGGCCGCAACGAGCAGGCCATGGTGCACGCGGCGGTCGGCTACGCCCGTCAGTCGAACCGCCTGTCCACGCACGCGGTGACGACCTCCATCGGCCCGGGCGCGACGAACCTGGTCACGGGCGCCGCCCTCGCGACCGTCAACCATCTCCCGGTGCTGCTGCTGCCGGGCGACATCTTCGCCACCCGCCCCGCAGACCCGGTCCTGCAGCAGCTCGAAGTGCCGTACGCCGGCGATGTGTCGGTCAACGACAGCCTGCGCCCGGTGTCGAGGTACTTCGACCGCGTCACCCGCCCGGAGGCGCTGATCCCGGCGGCGCTCCAGGCCATGCGCGTACTGACCGACCCGGTGGAGACGGGCGCGGTCACGCTCGCGCTCCCGCAGGACGTCCAGGCCGAGGCGTACGACTGGCCGGAGGAGTTCTTCGCCGAGCGCACCTGGGTGGTCCGCCGGCCGGGCGCCGATCCGACCGAGCTCGCCGAGGCCGTGACCACGATCAGGGCCGCCCGGCGGCCACTGCTGATCGCCGGCGGCGGAGTCCACCACAGCCGCGCCGAGAGCGTCCTCGCCGAGTTCGCCGAGGCCACCGGCATCCCGGTCGCCTCCACCCAGGCCGGCAAGGGCTCCCTGCCGTACGACCATCCGCAGGACGTCGGCGGCATCGGCCACACCGGCACCGCCACCGCCGACGAACTGGCCCGCACGGCCGACCTGGTGATCGGCGTGGGCACCCGCTACACCGACTTCACCACCGCGTCCGGAACGCTCTTCGCCGACCCCGGCGTCCGTTTCCTCAACCTCAACATCGCCGCCTACGACGGCCACAAGCTCGCCGGATCGCCCCTGATCGCGGACGCGCGCAGCGGCCTGGCGGAGCTGACCGAGGCGCTCGCGCTGCACGGCCACCGGGTCCCGGAGGCGTACGTCACGAAGTACACGCGGGACAAGACGGGCTGGGAGCGGCGCGTCGACGCCGCCTACGAGGCCGCCGAGCCCACCGCACGGCCGACGCAGACACAGGTGCTCGGCGCGCTGGACGCACTGGTGGACGCGTCGGACGTGATCATCAACGCCGCCGGGTCGATGCCCGGTGACCTGCACAAACTGTGGCGGGCCCGGTCCTTCGACCAGTACCACCTGGAGTACGGCTACTCCTGCATGGGCTACGAGATCCCGGCCGCGATCGGCGTGAAGCTGGCCGCCCCCGACCGGCCGGTGTGGGCCCTGGTCGGTGACGGCACCTACCTGATGATGCCGACGGAGATCGTGACCGCCGTGCAGGAGGGCATCGCGATCAAGATGCTGCTCGTGCAGAACCACGGGTACGCGTCCATCGGGGGCCTGTCCGAGGCGACCGGCGCGGAGCGCTTCGGAACCGCCTACCGCTACCGCGAGGGCGACGGCACGTTCTCCGGCGCCCCGCTCCCCGTGGACCTGGCCGCCAACGTCGAGAGCCTCGGCATGCGGGTGCTGCGCGCCCGGACCGTCGACGACCTGCGCTCGGCGCTCGCCGAGGCGCGGGCCGCGGACACTCCCACATGTGTCTACGTCGAGACCGAAACGGCAGACACAGTGTCGGGCGCGCCCGAGGCGCAGGCCTGGTGGGATGTACCCGTGGCCGAGACCGCGACCCGATCGTCCGCGGTCAAGGCCCGTGAGCTGTACGAACGGCACGTCTCGACCCGACGCCGCCATCTGTGAAGGAGTAACCGGTCATGACGAAGATCGTCAACCACTGGATCGGCGGCAAGTCCGCCGAAGGCGCGTCGGGCACGTTCGGGCCGGTCACGGACCCGGCGACCGGCGCGGTCACCACGAAGGTCGCGTTCGCCTCGGTCGACGAGGTGGACGCGGCGGTCGCCTCCGCGAAGGAGGCCTTCCTGACCTGGGGCCAGTCCTCACTGGCCCAGCGCACCACGATCCTGTTCCGCTTCCGCGCCCTGCTGGACGCGCACCGCGACGAGATCGCCGAGCTGATCACCGCCGAGCACGGCAAGGTGCACTCCGACGCCCTCGGCGAGGTGGCGCGCGGCCTGGAGATCGTCGACCTGGCCTGCGGCATCAACGTGCAGCTGAAGGGTGAGCTGTCGACGCAGGTGGCGAGCCGGGTCGACGTGGCCTCGCTGCGCCAGCCGCTCGGTGTCGTCGCGGGCATCACGCCGTTCAACTTCCCGGCGATGGTGCCGATGTGGATGTTCCCGCTCGCCATCGCGTGCGGCAACACCTTCGTGCTGAAGCCCTCCGAGAAGGACCCGTCGGCCTCCGTCCGGCTGGCCGAGCTGCTGACCGAGGCGGGCCTGCCGGACGGCGTCCTCAACGTCGTGCACGGCGACAAGGTGGCCGTCGACCGGCTCCTGGAGCACCCCGACGTCAAGGCGGTGTCCTTCGTCGGTTCCACCCCGATCGCCCGCTACATCCACACCACGGCGTCCGCGAACGGCAAGCGCGTCCAGGCCCTCGGCGGCGCCAAGAACCACATGCTGGTCCTGCCGGACGCCGACCTGGACGCGGCGGCCGACGCGGCGGTCTCGGCGGCGTACGGCTCCGCGGGCGAGCGCTGCATGGCCATCTCGGCCGTGGTGGCGGTCGGCTCCGTCGGCGACGAACTGGTGGACAAGATCCGCGAGCGCGCCGAGAAGATCAAGATCGGCCCCGGCAACGACCCGACGTCCGAGATGGGCCCGCTGATCACCAAGGTCCACCGCGACAAGGTGGCCTCCTACGTCGAGGGCGCCGCCGCCGAGGGCTGCGAGGTCGTGCTCGACGGCAGCGGCTACACCGTCGACGGCTTCGAGGACGGCCACTGGATCGGCATCTCCCTGCTCGACAAGGTGCCGACGTCGGCGAAGGCCTACCAGGACGAGATCTTCGGCCCGGTGCTGTGCGTGCTGCGCGCGGAGACGTACGAGGAGGGCATCGCCCTCATCAACGCCTCCCCGTTCGGCAACGGCACCGCGATCTTCACCCGGGACGGCGGCGCCGCCCGCCGCTTCCAGCTGGAGGTCGAGGCCGGCATGGTCGGCGTGAACGTCCCGATCCCGGTCCCCGTCGGCTACCACTCCTTCGGTGGCTGGAAGGACTCCCTCTTCGGCGACCACCACATCTACGGCAACGACGGCACGCACTTCTACACCCGCGGCAAGGTCGTCACCACCCGCTGGCCCGACCCGGCGGACGGCCCGGCGGGCGTGGACCTGGGCTTCCCGCGCAACCACTGACCCGCGCCGGGCTCCCGCGCCGGACCGGAACCGGGACCGCGCCCGTGGACCCACGTACCACGGGCGCGGTATGCGACGGCGGCGCCGTACTCCCCTGGGAGGGCACCGGGTTCAGACCGTGAGCTGTCAGTGGGCGGCAGGTTCGCCGCGTACCGTTGACGCATGGATCTTCGCTCGCCCGGACTGCGCGGGCTGTTGCGGCGGCCACGACGGCTGGTGGCCGCCGCGGCCGCCGTCGTCGTGCTCGCCGGTGCCGGTACCTGGACGGCCGTCGCCGACGACGACGCGCCCGCGGTACGCCGCGCCGACCGGGTGCTGCCCGGTGCCGGCGGGGTGCGCATCGACACCTCGTACTTCACCACCGCGTCCACCGGCCGCCGCCCCGCGGTGCTGCTGGGGCACGGCTTCGGCGGCAGCAAGGACGACGTACGGCAGCAGGCGCAGGAGCTGGCGCGCGACGGCTACGCGGTGCTGACCTGGTCGGCACGCGGCTTCGGCGGGTCCACGGGCAGGATCGGGCTGAACGACCCCGAGGGCGAGGTCGCCGACGTGTCGAAGCTGCTCGACTGGCTGGCCGGGCAGCCGCAGGTCGCGCTCGACAAGTCCGGCGACCCCCGCGTCGGCATGGCGGGCGGCTCCTACGGCGGCGCGATCGCGCTGCTGACCGCGGGGTACGACGACCGCGTGGACGCCATCGCCCCGGCGATCACCTACTGGAACCTGGCCGACGCCCTCTTCCCGAACGACGTCTTCAAGAAGCTGTGGGCGGGCGTCTTCGTCAACTCCGGTGGCGGCTGCGCCAAGTTCGAGCCGCGGCTGTGCGAGATGTACGAGCGGGTCGCCGAGTCCGGCACCCCCGACACCGAGGCACGCGAACTGCTCGAAGAGCGCTCGCCGTCGGCCGTCGGCGACCGCATCGACGTACCCACCCTGCTGATACAGGGCCAGTCGGACTCCCTGTTCCTGCTCGACCAGGCCGACGCGGCCGCACAGGCCGTCCGGGCGGGCGGCGCCCCCGTGGACGTCGACTGGATCGCCGGCGGCCACGACGGCGGCGACCTGGAGACGACCCGGGTCCAGCAGCGCGTCACGCGGTGGTTCGACCGCTACCTCAAGGACGACGAGGGTGCCGCCACCGGCCCCGCCTTCCGCGTCACCCGCACCGGAGGCGTCGACTCCACCGACGGCGAGGCCCTGCTGCGGGGCGCGAGCGCCGACACGTATCCCGGCCTGGGGAGCGGACGGCGTGCGGTGGTCCTCACCGGACACGAGCAGAGCTTCGACAACCCGCCCGGCGCCGGACCGCCCGCCGTCTCCGCCCTGCCCGGCCTCGGCGCCGGCGGCGGCCTCGCCCAGCTCTCCGCGCTCGGAGTCGGCATCTCGCTCGACTTCCCGGGCCAGCACGCGCGGTTCGAGTCGGCGCCGCTGACCGAGGACCTGCGCATCACCGGATCACCGACGGCCACCGTCCACGTGAAGTCCAGCAGCGAGGACGCCGTCCTCTTCGCCAAGGTCTACGACGTCGGCCCCGACGGCCGTCAGCAGGTGCTGCCCTCCCAGCTGGTCACGCCCGTCCGCGTGACGGACGCCAAGGCCGGCAAGGACGTGACGCTCACCCTCCCCGCCGTCGACCACGAGGCCGGCAAGGGCCACCGGCTGCGCCTGGTCCTCGCCTCGACCGACCTGGCGTACGCCTCCCCGGCGGCCCCGGCGACCTACACCGTCTCCCTCAAGGGCGCCCTGTCGGTACCGACGGCTCCCGAGGTGACGGCGGCCGCCACGCCGCTGCCCGCCTGGGTGTGGTGGCTGCCGCTGACCGGTGCCGTGGTCGCCCTGGCGCTGCTGCTCTCCGCCCGCCGCCGCACTGTGACGCCGGCCCCCGACCCCGCGCTGTCCGACGTGCCGCTCCTGATCAGTGACCTGAGCAAGCGGTACGCCAGTTCGGCGGAGCGGTACGCGGTCAAGGACCTCTCCTTCCGGGTGGACAAGGGCCAGGTCCTGGGTCTGCTCGGCCCCAACGGCGCGGGCAAGACCACCACCCTGCGCATGCTGATGGGCCTGATCAGGCCGGACGGCGGCGACATCCGCGTCTTCGGCCACGCCATCCGCCCCGGCGCACCCGTGCTGTCGCGGGTCGGCGCCTTCGTGGAGGGCGCGGGCTTCCTGCCGCATCTGTCCGGCCGGGAGAACCTGGAGCTGTACTGGCGGGCGACCGGCCGCCCCGCCGAGGACGCCCACCTCGACGAGGCGCTGGAGATCGCCGGTCTCGGCGACGCGCTGGCCCGCGCGGTGCGCACGTACTCGCAGGGCATGCGCCAGCGCCTGGCCATCGCGCAGGCCATGCTCGGCCTGCCGGACCTGCTCATCCTCGACGAACCGACCAACGGCCTCGACCCGCCGCAGATCCGCGAGATGCGCGAGGTGATGATCCGGTACGCGGCCGCCGGCCGCACGGTGATCGTCTCCAGCCACCTCCTGTCGGAGGTCGAGCAGTCCTGCACGCATCTCGTGGTGATGGACCGGGGCCGGCTCGTGCAGGCGGGGCCGGTGGGCGAGATCGTCGGCTCCGGCGACACCCTCCTCGTCGGCACGGGCACGCCCGTCGACGAACCGGTCGCCGAGAAGATCGCCGCCCTGCCGGGCGTCGCCTCGGCCGTCGTCACCGGCGACGGGCTGCTGGTCCGGCTGGACGCCGGCGGCAGCGCCTCGCGGCTGGTCGCCGAGCTGGTCCGGCTGGAGGTGCCGGTCGCCTCGGTCGGCCCGCACCGCCGCCTGGAGGACGCGTTCCTCACCCTGATCGGAGGTTCCGCATGAGCGGCAGCACCCTGGCCGACCGCACGGACGCCAAGGAGACCGCGTCCGGCTACCGGGCGGGCCGCACCCTGCCCCTGCGGGTGGAGCTGGTCCGCCAGCTCAAGCGGCGCCGCACGCTGGTCATGTTCGGCATCCTCGCCGTCCTGCCCTTCGTCCTGGTCGTCGCCTTCGCGATCGGCGGTGAGCCGGACGGTGGCGGCGACCGGATCACGCTGATGGACACGGCCACCGCGTCGGCGGCCAACTTCGCCGCGGTGAACCTGTTCGTGTCGGCGGGCTTCCTGCTGGTCATCCCGGTCGCCCTGTTCTGCGGCGACACGGTCGCCTCGGAGGCCGGGTGGTCCTCGCTGCGCTATCTGCTCGCCGCTCCCGTGCCCCGGGCCCGGCTGCTGTGGTCCAAGCTCGTCGTCGGGCTCGGCCTGAGCCTGGCCGCCATGCTGCTGCTGCCGGTCGTCGCGCTGGCCGTCGGCGTCGCCGCCTACGGCTGGGGCCCACTGCAGATACCCACCGGCGGCGCGCTCGACGCGGGCACGGCGGCGCAGCGGCTGCTGGTGGTGGTGGCGTACATCTTCGTGTCCCAACTGGTCACCGCCGGGCTGGCGTTCTGGCTGTCCACCCGGACGGACGCGCCGCTCGGCGCGGTCGGCGGCGCGGTCGGCCTGACGATCGTCGGCAACGTCCTCGACGCGGTCACCGCCCTCGGCGACTGGCGCCATTACCTGCCCGCGCACTGGCAGTTCGCCTGGGCGGACGCCGTACAGCCCGAACCGCAGTGGTCCGGCATGATCCAGGGCACCGCGATCTCCGTGACCTACGCACTCGTGCTGTTCGCCCTGGCCTTCCGCGGTTTCGCCCGCAAGGACGTCGTCTCCTAGGTCTCCGGAAGATCTCCCACCGGTCTCGGCGGGCCCGCTCCGTGGCCTCTTCGAGACGCAAGCGCAACGCTTTGTCACGCACGTTCCGGCCCCCTGTGCCGTCACAGTCACTGACGTCGAGGTTCGACGGGCGGTCGACGGACACAGGGGGCACGCGAGATGAAGCGATATCGGATACGGCGGCTCAGCGGGGCGCTGCTCGCGCTCACCACGGCGGGCGGTCTGCTGCTCACCGGCTGCGGCGCGGGGGACTCCGGCGACGCGAGCCGGGCCGACCGGGCGGAGAAGGCCGACGGCTTCCCTGCCCCGGCCCCGCCCGCCCCGGACTCCGGCGAGGTGAGCGGGGAGCAGCACGAGGACGGCACGGACCGCGAGTTCGCGCCGGAACCCGACTACCTCTCCACCTTCGCCCTCGACGTGGACACGGCCTCGTACGGCTACGCCCGCCGCACCCTCGCCGAAGGCGCCCGGCCGCACCCGTCGACGATCCGCCCGGAGGAGTTCGTCAACAGCTTCCGCCAGGACTACGAACGCCCCGACGGCAACGGTTTCTCGGTGACGGTCGACGGCGCTCGCACCAGCGCCGAGGACTGGTCCCTGGTCCGCGTCGGCCTCGCCACCCGCCCGGCCGAGGACGAGGGCGAACGCCCGCCCGCCGCCCTCACGTTCGTCCTCGACGTCTCCGGCTCGATGTCCGAGCCCGGCCGGCTGGACCTCGCCAAGGAGTCCCTCGCCGTGATGACCGACCGGCTGCGCGACGACGACTCGGTCGCGCTGGTCACCTTCAGCGACGAGGCCGAGACGGTACTGCCGATGACCCGGCTCGGCGGCAACCGCGGCAGGATCCACGGCGCCGTCTCGGGCCTGGAGGTCCAGCAGTCCACCAACCTCGGCGCGGGCGTCGAGACCGGGTACGCGACGGCCGTGGAGGGCCTGCGCGAGGGCGCCACCAACCGGGTCGTCCTCGTCTCCGACGCCCTCGCCAACACCGGCGACACGGACGCCGACACGATCCTGGAGAGGATCGACGGGGCCCGCCGCGAGCACGGCGTCACCCTCTTCGGCGTGGGCGTCGGCAGCGAGTACGGCGACGAGTTGATGGAACGCCTCGCCGACCGGGGCGACGGCCACACGACGTACGTCTCGACCGCCGAGGAGGCCCGCGAGGTGTTCTGCGAGGAACTCCCGCGCCACGTCGACCTCACCGCCCGCGACGCCAAGGCGCAGGTCGCCTTCGACCCGCAGACGGTCTCCCGGTTCCGTCTGATCGGCTACGAGAACCGCGAGGTCGCCGACGAGGACTTCCGCGACGACCGCGTCGACGGCGGCGAGGTCGGCCCCGGCCACACGGTCACCGCCCTGTACGCGGTCCGCACCAGGCCCGGCGCCGACGGCCACCTCGCCACGGCCACCGTCCGCTGGCTCGACCCCGCCACCCGGGCCCCGCACGAGGAGTCGGGCCGGGTGGAGACGACGGCCCTCGACGACTCGGTGCGCGGCGCGTCCGCCCGCTTCCAGGTCACGGTGGTGGCCGCCTACTTCGCCGACGCCCTGCGCCGCGAGGACACCCGCCACACCCCGCTGCCCGGTGCGCCGGGCATGCGCGAACTCGCCGAGCACGCC
Source organism: Streptomyces sp. NPDC059861 (assembly GCF_042731435.1). Classification (NCBI taxonomy): domain Bacteria; kingdom Bacillati; phylum Actinomycetota; class Actinomycetes; order Kitasatosporales; family Streptomycetaceae; genus Streptomyces; species Streptomyces sp. NPDC059861. Next base: position 22,674 of record NZ_JBHWJQ010000025.1, read on the forward strand.
GACGAGCTGGCGCGGCGGACGGAGGACGAGGAGGTACGGCAACTGGCGACCGCCATCGACCAGGCCCAGGGCATCACGTACTGACGCCCGGTGTCCGGCGGGTTCACGCGCGACCCATTGACCTTTCCTTACTTCCGGGTAAGTTGACCTTGCGTCACCACCGTGCACCGGCAACGCGGGAGCCGCCATGGGCGTACGCAAGGATCTGAAACGGGCCAGGCAGCGCACCGACCTGTCGGCCCGCGCCGAGGTCGAGCTGATCAGGGACGAGACCGGCACGGTGCGGGAGGTACACGTCCCGCCGATGGCCGAGCCTCCCACCACCGGCAGCATCGCCGACATCCCGTACACCAACGCCGCCGAGGACCCCGGCGCCGTGGTGCTGCGGCGCAGGACGGCCGACGGCACCTGGGTGCCGGTCACCGCAGCCGCCTTCGCCCAGGAGGTCACCGCCGTCGCCAAGGGCCTGATCGCCGCCGGCCTCGAACCCGGCGGCCGGGTCGCCGTGATGTCCCGCACGCGCTACGAGTGGACGCTCCTGGACTTCGCCGTCTGGGCGGCAGGTGGCAGCACCGTCCCGATCTACCCCACCTCGGCCGCGCCGCAGGTGGAGTGGATCGTCCGCGACTCGGGCGCCCTGCACGTCGTCACCGAGACCGCCGAGAACGCCGCCACCGTCACCACCGGCACGGCCGGTCACCCCCACCCGCCCCGCGTCCGGCAGCTCGACGCCGACGCACTCACCGACCTCGTCCTCCTCGGCGAGAACGTCCCCGACGAGGAGGTCACCAAGCGCCGCACCGCCCTGACCCCCGGCACGGTCGCGACGATCTGCTACACCTCCGGCACCACCGGCCGCCCCAAGGGCTGCGTCCTCACCCACGCCAACCTGCACGCGGAGGCCGCGAACACCGTCGAGCTGCTCCACCCGGTCTTCAAGGCGGTCACCCGCCAGACCGCCTCGACGCTCCTCTTCCTCCCGCTCGCCCACATACTCGGCCGCACCCTCCAGATCGCGTGCCTGCTGGCCCGGATCGAGGTCGGCCACTGCCCGAGCGTGAAACCGGACGAACTCCGCCCGATGCTCCAGGAGTTCCGTCCCACCTTCCTGGTCGGCGTGCCCTACCTGTTCGAGAAGATCCACGACACCGGCCGCGCCACCGCCGAGAAGATCGGCCGCGGCGCCTCCTTCGACCGCGCGGACCGGATCGCCGTCCGCTTCGCCGAGGCGTACCTGAGGAAGTTCCTCGGCACCGGCAAGGGCCCCGGTCCGGGCCTCTACGCCGCCTGGGCGCTGTACGACCTGCTGGTCTACCGCCGTATCCGCAAGGAGCTCGGCGGCCGGCTGCGCTACGCCATCAGCGGCGGCTCCCCGCTCGACCGCAACCTCAACCTGTTCTTCCACGCCGCCGGAATCGTCGTCTACGAGGGCTACGGCCTGACCGAGACCACCGCCGCGGCCACCATCGTCCCGCCGCTGACACCCCGGCCCGGCACGGTCGGCCCCCCCGTCCCCGGCACCGGCGTCCGGATCGCCGCCGACGGCGAGGTGCTGATCAGGGGCGGCATCGTCTTCGACGCCTACTGGAACAACCCGGAGGCCACCGACGCGGTCCTGGCCGGCGGCTGGTTCGCCACCGGTGACCTCGGCTCCCTCGACCAGGACGGCTATCTCACCATCACCGGCCGCAAGAAGGACATCCTCGTCACCTCCGGCGGCAAGAACGTCTCCCCGTCGATCCTGGAGGACCGCCTGCGCAGCCGCTCACCGATCGGCCAGTGCCTGGTCGTCGGCGACAACCGGCCCTGCGTCGGCGCCCTGATCACCCTCGACCCCGAGGCCGTCGCCCACTGGCTGGCCGTCCACAACCTGCCCCCGGACACCCCCATGTCCGCCGTCCGCCAGGACCCGCGCCTTCGCGCCGCCGTCCAGAAGGCCGTCGACTACGCCAACGAGGCCGTCTCCCGCGCCGAGTCGATCCGGGCCTTCAGCCTCGTCGAGGGCGAGTTCACCGAGGAGAACGGCATGCTGACCCCGTCCCTGAAGGTCAAACGGCACGCGGTGACGACGGCGTACGCGAAGGAGATCGAGGAGCTGTACGCGTCCGGCGGCTGACCCCGACGGCACATGGGGTGCGGGCACGAAAGAGGGGCGGGGCCCCCCGATTGGAGGCGGCCCGCCCCCGCCGGACGAACGCCCACGGCCGTGGGCGCCCCGACCCACCCCACCCCCACCCGCTGCGCCCCCGCCC